>JAICLN010000120.1 GCA_025925615.1 Actinomycetospora sp.
CTCGACGACGGCTCGCACGGCCACGACGCGGCCCGCCGCGCGCTCGACGAGAGCCTGCGCCGGCTGGGCACCGACTACGTCGACCTGTACCTGATCCACCGGCCGGGCGAGGCCGACGTCGAGACATGGCGGGCGTTCGCGGCGCTGCGCGCCGACGGCCGGGTGCGCTCCGTCGGGGTCTCGAACTTCGGCCGCCGGGGGATCGCGGAACTGACGAGAGCGACCGGCCTCGTACCCGCGGTCAACCAGATCCGCGTCAACCCGCGCACCCCGCACGCCGCGATGCAGCGCTGGCACCGGCGTCGGGGCATCACGACGGAGTCGTGGGGGCCGCTGCGCGAGGGCCGGTTGACGACGCACCCGACGGCGCGGCGGGTCGCCGCCCGCGTCGGGCGCACCCCGGCCCAGGTGATCCTGCGCTGGCACCTGCAGCGCGGCGTCGTCGTGTTCCCGAAGTCGGTCGACCCCGCACGGCTCGCCGAGAACCTCGGCGCCACCGACTTCGTGCTCTCCCGCCGCGACCTCACCGCGATCGACCTGATGCGCCGCCGACCCTGAGCCCGCCTCAGGACACGGTCACCTCGAGGTGCTCCAGCCCCCGCAGCCCGTTGTTGAGCAGCGGGCGGGATCCGACGACCTCGAACCGCTCGACCCGGTCGGCCAACCGCTCCAGCAGCGCCGACATCTCCAGCCGCGCGAGGTGCATGCCCACGCACACGTGCTCGCCGCGGCCGAACGCGAGGTGGTCGGAGGGCTTGCGGGTGATGTCGAACCGGTCCGGGTCGGGGTACTTGCGCTCGTCGCGGTTGGCCGAGCCGTAGAGCAGGGCGACCCGGCTGCCGGCGGGCAGCGGCACCCCGTCGATCTCGTGGTCCTCGGTGAGCACGCGCGTGAACTGCGGGACCGAGGTCTCCATGCGCAGCGACTCATTGATCGCGTGCGGGATCCAGGAGCGATCGGCGCGCAGGAGTTCCCACTGGTCGGGGTGCGCCGCGAACAGCGCGATCATCGAGGTGATCCCGAGGATCGTGGTGTCCAGGCTCGGGGTGACGTAGTCGAGCATCATCACCGGGCACTTCTCGCGGGGCATCTCGCCCCGGTCGGCCGCCTGGTAGAGGTGCGCGGCCCAGCCGTCGGGGTCGATGTTGCCGGGGACGGCCTCGTTCTGGGCGTACGCGAGGAACTCCTCGACCTGCGGCATCGCGTCCTGGAAGCGCTGGTTGGCCGGGCCCTGGACGTCCCAGATGGCCTCCGCCCACTGGAGCATCTTGCCGCGATGGCCCTCGCCCAGGCCGACGAGCTTGGAGACCACCGTTGACGGCAGGTGCTCGGCCAGCTCCGTCGCGACGTCGAAGCGCCCCCGCGCCACGAGCTTCCCGACGACGTGGTCGGCCTCCTCCTCGATCGTCGGCGTGATCTCGCGCATCCGGTCCGGGCGGAGCGGCCGGCCGAGGACCGAGCGCATCATCGTGTGGTCCGGCGGGTCGCTGCACAGCGTGATGCCCTCGAGCGTGGCGTTCAGGCCCTCGTCGACGAAGACGCTCTTCGCCGAGGAGAACGTCTTCCAGTCCATGAGCGCCGCGCGCACGTCGGCGTACCGCGGCAGCGCGTAGTGCCCGTGGCGGGCCATCTCGACGACGGGCCCGAGGTCCCGCAGCGTCCGGTAGATCGGGTACGGGTCGATGCGGGCGTCGTCGGCGAACAGGTCGACGTCGCTGACCGGGATGTCCGGCACGGGGCCTCCGAAAGGTGGTCGGTGTCACCATCGTGCGGCCTCGGGCCGTCGGTCGGAACGGTCTTCCCGTCCGGCGGAAGGCGCGGGGCGCTGACCAGAGAGTGGCTGCGGGCCGAACGGATCTCCATCCTCCGTGCACCGGCTCCCTGATCATCGGTCCGTGTCGCGGGGTGGACCCGGTTCCGGCCGCCCAGGCCCAAGACCTGGCTGGCCTGCACCCGCGGGGGCTGATCGGTCGGGTGCGCGGGCTTAGGCTCAGCCGTCGGCCCGCGCGTCGGAGGAGGACCAAGTCCGGTGAACGAATCGCTCGCGGTCCTGCTGGCGGTGCTCGTCGGATCCCTCGCGCTGACGGTTCTGTCACGCAAGTTCCGCGTCTCCCCGCCCCTGGCCCTCGTCGTCGTCTTCCTCGGGGTGTCCTTCATCCCGGGGATGCCGGAGGTGCGCCTCGATCCGGAGCTGGTGCTGCCGCTGGTCCTGGCGCCGCTGCTCTACTCGGCCGGGCTGCAGAGCTCGCCGCGCCGGCTGCGGGAGAACCTCCGGCCGATCGCGCTGCTCGCCGTCGGGCTGGTGCTGTTCACCGCGGCGGTCGTGGGGGTCGTGGCGTGGTGGCTGCTGCCCGGCCTGCCGCTGATCAGCGCGCTCATCCTCGGCGCGATCATCGCCCCGCCCGACGCGGTCGCCGCTGCCTCGATCGGTCGCCGGCTCGGGCTGCAGCGCCGCGTCATGGCGATCCTCGAGGGCGAGAGCCTGCTCAACGACGCAACGGCGCTGACGCTGCTGCGGATCATGCTCGCGGCCGCCGTGGGCGGGGCGGCGACGCCGAGCGTGCTGAGCGGGCTGGGGCAGTTCGTCCTCACGGCGGCGGGCGGCGTCGTCGTCGGCGGTGTCATCGGGTGGGTCGTGCACCGCATCCGGATGAAGTTGAACGACGCCGTGATGGAGAGCGCGCTCGGCCTCGTCATCCCCTTCGCGACCTACGTCCTCGCCGAGGACTTCCTGCACGTCTCCGGGGTCCTCGCCGTCGTCATCGCGGGCCTGTACCTCGGGCACAAGTCCAGCGAGAGCGGGTTTGCCTCCCGGCTCCAGGACGAGGCCGTGTGGGCCGGTCTGGACACCGTGCTCGAGGCGTTCGTGTTCGCGCTCATCGGGCTCCAGCTCGCCGTCGTCGTGAACGAGCTGCGCTCCGGGATCGGGGCGGTCCTCGTGGCCGCCCTCGCGGTGCTCCTCGCGACCGTGCTGGCGCGCATCGTCTGGGTCTTCCCGATGACCTACGTCGCACGGCTGGTGCCCCGGATCCGCGCCCACGAGCCGCGCCGACCACCCTGGCGAGTGCCCGCCGTCATCTCGTGGTCCGGCATGCGCGGCGTGGTCACGCTCGCCGCCGCCTTCGCGGTGCCCGACGACGTCGCCGGCCGCGACCTGATCATCTTCCTGGCGTTCGTCGTGACCGTGGGGACGCTGCTCCTCCACGGCCTGACGCTGCCGTGGGTCATCCGGCGGCTGCGGGTGTACGACACCGGCGCGCAGCACGACGCGCTCGAGGAGGCCGCCGCGAAGCAGGCCGCCGCGGAGGCGGCGATGCGCCGGCTCGACGAGGTGACCGAGGACGGCACCCCCGAGCACATCACCACCCAGCTGCGCTCCTGGGCCGAGCAGCGGGCCAACGGGGCCTGGGAGCGGCTCGGGCGCCCGATCGAGCAGGTCGGGGAGGCGCCGACCGCGACGTTCTCCCGGCTGCGCCGCCAGATGCTCGCCGCCGAGCGGGAGACGTTCGTGACCTTCCGGGACCAGGGCCGGCTCGAGGACGGCGTGTTCGTGGAGATGCTCCGCGAGATCGACCACGAGGAAGCGATGCTGGAACGGTAGGTGCGCTCAGGAGGCCGAAGGCCACCTCCGGCCCATGTCGACCCGTACACGGGCAGCGAGATCGTCACGTCGTCGCCGGAGTTCGTGACGCGGTTGATGTCGCCGGGCGGGAGGAGACCGGTCCCGGGGCCGGCGATCGCGGTGCCGTCGACGACGGGGCGCCCGTCCTCGAGCCGGTACCGGGTCACGTGCTCCTCGGGCGGCAGCCGCGGGGGTCCACTCGGGGTCGGGTGGTGGGACTTGGTGCGGTCGAGTGGACCGCGAGGGCTGGGGCGGCAGCCGCGGGGGTCCACTCGATCCTCGCGACTACCCCTCCCGATCGAGCCGTCCATCACCAGCCCGAGGGCGTGATCGCGACTCCGGCGGCGCGTCCGAGCGTCAGTTGGGCGTGTCGCCGCCGAGATCGTGATCATGCCGGGTGCCGGCCGCCGGCCCCGAGCGCGTTCGAGCGAAGGGCACCCTCGCTCGATGGAGCCGCCCGTGGGTGCCCCTCGCCGGTACGCCGACCGTCGAGCGCGTTCCGACGGTGGGCGCCCCTCGGTGATCTGGTCGAGTGAAGGTGCCCTTCGTCCAGTACGCGGCCCCGCGCGCACGACACACCCGCCCGACCTGCTCGCCCGCGGCCGTGCGTTGCAACGGGCCTACAGCGGGATCGGCCCGGTGGGTGCTGACAGCTCGGCGAGCACCGCGGTGTGCACGCCGCTCGCGGTCGCCGCCGGCCAGCCCCTCGCCCAGCGGCCCGGGGTGGCCCGCGGCGCAACGGTTCCAACATCTGGGGCGCGACGAGGTCCTCGCACGCCCCGGTCAGGATCGGGGCCCGACCCGACGCGACGCGCAGGAACGGCCGGACGACGCTGGCCTTCCCGATCCCGGCCGGCCCGGACAGCAGCACGACCCCCCGCGCCCGCCGTGGCCGCGTCCAGCGGGGCGTCGAGTGCGCCGAGCTCGGGCTCCCGCTTCTGCAACGCCCCCGACACCCGGATCATGCTGACACCGCGCACGGCCCCTGCACAGGGCAAACGGGACCAACGGCTCCGAGAGAACCACCAGGTGCGCAGCGCTCCTACAGTCCGCCGCGCTTGACCAGCTGGGCGGCGATGACGTTGCGCTGGATCTCGTTGGTGCCCTCCCCGACGATCATCAGCGGGGCGTCGCGGAAGTAGCGCTCGACGTCGTACTCCGTCGAGTAGCCGTACCCGCCGTGGATGCGCACCGCGTTGAGCGCGACCTCCATCGCGATCTCCGAGGTGAAGAGCTTGGCCATGCCGGCCTCCATGTCGCTGCGCTCCCCGGCGTCGTACTTCTCGGCCGCGTGCAGGATCAGCTGGCGCGCAGCGGTGATCTTGGTGCCCATGTCCGCGAGGTAGTTCCCGATCGACTGGTGCTGCCAGATCGGCTTTCCGAACGCCTCGCGCTGCTGGGCGTAGGCCAGCGCGTCCTCGAACGCCGCCGTCGCGACCCCGAGGGCGCGGGAGGCGACCTGGATGCGGCCGGTCTCCAGGCCCCGCATCATCTGGGTGAAGCCGCGGCCCTCGATCCCGCCGAGCACCGCGTCGGCCGGCACCTCCATGTCGGTGAAGGCGAGTTCGCAGGCCTCGACGCCCTTGTAGCCCAGCTTGCCGAGGTCCTTGGAGATCTCCAGACCCGGGCCGTGCTCGACGAGCAGGATCGACACGCCGCGGTGCTTGGGCTCCGCGGCGGGGTCGGTCTTGACCATCAGCGCGATCAGGCCGGAGCGGCGGGCGTTGGAGATCCAGGTCTTGGCCCCGTTGACGACGTAGGCGTCCCCGGACCGCCGGGCGGTGGTGGTCATGGCCTGCAGGTCGGAGCCGCCGCCGGGCTCGGTGAGCGCCATCGTGGCGCGCAGCTCGCCGGTGGCCATCCGCGGCAGGTAGCGGTCCTGCTGCTCGCGCGTGCCGAACTCCACGAGCAGCTTCGACACGACCGTGTGCCCGCCCATCGCCCCGGCCAGCGACATCCAGCCGCGGGCGAGCTCGGTGGTGACCAGCGCGTAGCAGGGCATCGACACCGGCGCCTCGCCCCACGGCTCGGGGACGGCGAGCCCGAAGATGCCGAGCTCCTTCATCGCCTCGATCAACGCCTCCGGGTAGGTGTTGGCGTGCTCGAGCTCCGACACCACCGGCTTGACGTCCTTGTCGACGAACGCCCGGACCGTCTCGACGACGAACCGCTCCTCCGGATCCACAGCCTGATGTCCCTTCCTCGGACGGGTGCGACGGCGGGCCCTCACCGGGCCCGGTAGGCCTGCAGCGCGACACGCCGAGCTCCGACCAGGACCAGCTCGCGCCAGCTCGGCTCCAGTCGCGCCTCGCGCCGGAGGACCTCGCCGAGGTCCCGGTACGCGGCGAACACGTCGGGCAACACCTGCTCCAGCATGCCGGTGAATCCCGGCTCGCGGGCCTCGAGGTCGTCCCAGGAGCGGTGAACATCAGGAACGCCGGGACAGGACGGCCCCATCTCCCGGACCGAGGGTGAACACCTTCGGCGGCAGCCTGTCCGAGGGTCGCCTGCACGGGATGGGGCACCTCATCGAGGCGGTGAGGCCACCTACATGAAACTGGCGTCCCCGTCGTACTCCGACGGATCCCAGACGTCCGGCGTCGCCAGCTCGGCCTCGAGCTGCGGGTCCGAGGTGAGGTAGTAGAACGACCACGCGGCCTTCGTGATCCGGTACGGCGCGGCCCGGTCGAAGGCCGCGAACTTCGGGAGGTCGCAGCCGTTGTGCTCCAGCAGGCCGAAGCCCTCGCGGGCGGAGCGGGCCGCGGCTGCACGGACCAGGCCGGGCAGCAGGTCGACCGCAGTGTCCACCGTCTGGTAGTCGACGATCTTCATGCTGCGCATGCCCGACGGGCGGTCGTACACCGTGACCACGCAGAAAGCCCGGATCTTCCCGGCCCGTTCGGCGGTGTAGACCCACAGCCGCCCGGAGCGCAGCAGGAGCCGGTAGTGCCACTCGAGGGTCGCGCGGTCCCGCACGGCGAGCAGCGTGTCGGGGTCCCGGTCCCGGAGCTCCTCCCAGAAGGCGTCGAAGCGGTCGTCGAAGCCGCGGCGCTCGACGACGTCGACACCGGCGGGCGTGGCCGGGAGCGAGCGCGTCCGCACTCCCTCCTTGACCGCGAGCGCCGCGGCGGCCGGCAGCGCGAGGGCTCCGGCGGCCGGGACCCCCTTCATCGACAGCACCTCCCGCGCGAAGGCGCGGCGGTTCGTCACCAGGTACGCCGCCCGGCCCCAGTCACCGAGCGGCACCGGGGTGCCGTAGGCCTGGCCAGATCGGGGTCGCCCCGGCGCCGACGTTGGAGCTCAGGACGACGTCGGCGCCGTCCTGGTTGAAGTACTCGTCCATCAGCAGCGCCGCGTAGCTGCGGTGCTCGGCCGTGGCCGCCCACGCGAGCCCGGTGGCGCCGATCTTCTCCTCGCCCCGGTGGACGTAGGGCGAAGGCACGTTGGTGACCGATCCGACGACGGCCCCGTCGGCGTCCTCCAGGACCCACCCCACCGGCCAGTGCCCCGCGAGCCGCGGCCACAGGGGGTGCTCCTCGAACAGGGCGCGCCGGTCCTCGGGCGTGAAGATGTTCTTCAGGTACGCCGACTCCAGCCGGTACATGGCGGGGAAGTCGTCGAACGTGGCCTCCCGCAGTTCCGGGGGTTCGACGACGGGTGCGGGTGCCGCCGCCGTGGTGGGTTCGGTGCTCACGTGCCCGACACCGCCAGGGGGAGAGCGGTGAGTCCGCGCAGCCCGAGGTTCTCCCGCCAGGTCAGCGGTTCGTCGATGAGCTCGATGTGGGGGAGCCGCCGCAGCAGGGTCTCGAAGCCGATCCGGCCCTCGAGGCGGGCCAGTCCCGCTCCGAAGCAGAAGTGCGCGCCCCACGCGAACGCCACGTGGCGGTTGTCGGGGCGGGCGAGGTCGAGCCGGTCGGGGTCGTGGAAGCGGTGCGGGTCGCGGTTGGCCGATCCCATCACCGCGATCACGGCCTGCTTGTGCCCGATCTGTTTGCCGCCGAGCTCGAGGTCCCGCGGCGCGAGGCGTGCGGTGTGCTGGCTGGGGCTCTCGAAGCGCAGCAGCTCCTCGACCGCGGAGTCCGTCAGCTCGGGCGAGGCGCGCAGCCGGGCCAGGGCTTCGGGGTCGCGCAGCAACGCGAGCAGACCGTTGCCGAACAGGTTGGTGGTGGTCTCGAGACCGCCGACCATGGTGACGATGCAGTTGGCGACGATCTCCTCGGTGCTGAACCGGTCGCCGTCGACCTCGGCGGCGATGTAGGCCGACACCAGCCCGTCGACGGGCTGCTCGCGCTGCGCCTCGACCTCGGCGGTGAAGTAGGCGACGAGGTTCTGCACGGCCTCGAGCACGCCGCCGAGCCGTTCGGGGTTGTGCTGGAAGTTGCCCAGCATCTCGGCGAACGTCGTCGACCACCGCTTGAGGGCCATGTGGTCCTCGACCGGCACCCCGAGCAGGTCGGTGGTGACCATGGCGGGCAGCGGGTCGGCGAAGTCGGCCATCAGGTCCATGCGGCCGTCGCCGCGGGCGAGGACGTCGTCGAGTAGCTGCTCACCGATCTCGGCGATGCGCCCGTCGAGGACCGCCACCCGCGCCGGGGTGAACGCCGCGCTCGCGAGCCGCCGGACCCGGGGGTGCTCCGGGGCGTCCATGAACAGCATCATCCGCACCATCAGCTCGGCGACCGGCGCGACCTCGGGGACCCCGAGCAGCTCGAAGTACTCCGGCGGCGGGGTGCGCCGCGCCGAGAACCGCTTGAGCACGGTCGTGACGTCGTCGTAGCCGGTGACGATCCATGCGTGCAGGTAGGGGTCCCAGTGCACCGGGTCGGTGGTGCGCAGGTTCTCGTAGAGCGGGTACGGGTCGGCGAGGACCTCGGGGTCGAGCAGCTCGGCGTAGCTGCGCGTCTCCTTCACCACGGCGCCACCCGGCTCGGTCACGGGGTGACCTCCTGCGCGCGGGTGATCTCGGTGGCGAGCGCGGAGACGGTGGGTCCGCGGAACAGCTGGCGCAGCGCCAGCTTCACCCCGTACCGCTGCCGGATCCGGGAGATCACCTGCATGGCGAGCATGGAGTGTCCGCCGAGCAGGAAGATGTTGTCGTCCACGCCGATCTCGGGCAGGTTCAGCAGCCCGGCGATCAGCTCGCCCAGCCACGCCCGGACCTCGACGACGTCCTCGCCCGCCGACGACACGGCCGGCGCCGCTGCGGCGACGGGCTGCGGGAGCGCCGCCCGGTCGAGCTTGCCGTTCGGCGTCGTCGGCAGGGCGTCGAGGGCGACGACGTGGGCGGGCACCATGTAGTCCGGCAACTGCGCCGCCAGGAACCCGCGCACGTCGGCCGCCGACGGTGGCGCCGCCGGGTCGGACGCGACGACGTAGGCCGCCAGCTCCCGCTCCCCGGACTCGTCGCCGGTCACGGCCACGGTCCCGGCCCGGACCCCGGGAGCCTGGGTCAGCCATGCGGTGATCTCGGCCGGCTCGATCCGATAGCCACGGATCTTGACCTGGTCGTCGAGGCGGCCGAGGAACACCAGCCGGCCGTCGTCGAGGCGACACACCCGATCCCCGGTGCGGTACCCGCGCACCGCCGACCCGCCCGTCTCGCCGGCCGGGACGTGCACGGTGACGAACCGGTCCGCGGTCCGCGCCGGGTCGTGCCGGTAGCCGCGGCCCACGTGCGGGCCGATCAGGACCAGCTCCCCGGGCTCGCCGTCGGCGACCGGTGCCAGCGCCTCGTCGCACAGCAGCGCCACGGTGCCCGGGATCGGGCGACCGATCGACGGCGGGCCGGTGTGGTCACCCTGTGGGGCGACCACCCCTGACGTCGCGACCACCGTGGCCTCGGTCGGGCCGTAGTTGTTGACCACCGTGAACGGCAGACCCGGTACCGGGCGGCGGGTGAGCCGCTCCGCCCCGGTCAGCAACGTGCGCAACGCGGTCCGCTCGGGCCAGTCGGCGACCATCAACTGCTCGGCCAGCAACGTCGGCGCGAACCCGATCGTGATCCGCTGGGCGACCAGCCAGTCCTGCAGCAGCGCCGGCGAACGGTGGGTCCCCTCGTCCGCGACGTGCAGCGCCGCCCCCACGGCCAGCGGCGGCCAGATCTCCCACACCGCCGCGTCGAACCCCAGCCCGGCCACCTGCGAGGCACGGTCGTCGGCGGTCACCCCGAACGCCGCGTTGTGCCAGTCGACCAGGTGCGCCAGGTTCGCGTGGGTGATCTCCACGCCCTTCGGGCGCCCGGTGCTGCCCGAGGTGTAGATGACGTAGGCCAGGTCGTCGGGCTCCGACGGCGCCGCGACCGGCGGCCCGGCCGCCGCGGCGTCCGCCCCGTCCACCTCGATCACCGACCACGACCCCCGCGGGACCGCGCCCGCGTGGTCGCGGTCGGTCAGCACCGCCGCCGCGGCGGCGTCACCGAGGATGTAGGCGATCCGGTCGGCCGGCGTCGCCGGGTCCAGCGGCAGATACGCCGCCCCGGCCCGCATGGCCGCGAGGGCCGCAACGACGTAGCGCGCGCCCCGCGGCAGCAGGACGGCCACGCACGAGCCCTGACCGGCGCCCGAGGCGCGCAGCGCCCTCGCCCACCGGTCGGCCTGCGCGTCGAGCTCGGCGTAGGTGAGCTGCCCGTCCGCCGCCACCAGCGCGGGGCGGTCGGCCACGCTCTGCGCGAGGACCGCGACGCGGGCCGGTACGGACGCGAAGGTCCCCGCGTCCGGCGTGCTCGAGGTGCTGGATCCCGCGATCGTCCCCGTGCTCATCGAACCGCCGTGCCGCAGATCGCGTGGCTCGTGCGTGCGATCGACTTGAATTCA
>JAICLN010000300.1 GCA_025925615.1 Actinomycetospora sp.
ACCGGGTAGCGCTGCCGCAGCACCGCGAGCGCCGGCACCGCGGCGCCGCCGGTCTGCCCTGACATCGCGCCGAGCAGCGCGACCTAGTCCCGAGGCCGGTCGCCGTCGAACGAGGCGGAGTCCAGCCCCGCGTCCAGGGTGATCGTCGTGCCGGCCAGCGCCTTCGATACGGGGCAGGTCTGCTCCGCCGTCCTCGCCAGCTCCTGGAACCTGGCCTCGTCAACACCGTCGACGGCGGCGCGCAGCGTGATCTCGATCCCGCTGATCTCGAAGCCGCCGCCCTTCGCGGGCGAGAGCGTGACCTCCGCGCTGACGTCGATGGACCTCGCCGTGAGGTTCTCCCCACCGAGCACCCCGGAGAGGTTCATCGCCAGGCACGACGAGTGCGCCGCGGCGATGAGCTCCTCGGGGCTGGTCTGGCCGTTGGCCTCCCCGGCGCGGGTCGGGAACGAGACGTCGAACTGTCCGGCGTTGGACGAGTCCAGCGTCACGTGGCCCGCACCGTCCTGCAGCCCACCTTCCCAGTGGGTGGTCGCGTCACGGCTCGGCATCGTCGCCTCCAGGTGGGATCGGTGTCCGGGTCAGTGGCGAACGCGCTTGCGGCCGGTGATCTTGTTGTAGACGACCAGCAGGATGATCGCGACGACGATCGACCCGATCCAGCCGATCGGGCTCTTGAACGAGAGCTGGTGCGGCGACGTGATCAGTGAGCCGATCACGCCGCCCACGACCGAGCCGAGGATGCCGAGGCCGATGGTCGCGAGGAGGCCGATGTTGTCCTTGCCGGGGACGAGCGCGCGGGCGATGAAGCCGATGATGAGACCGAAGATGATCCAGCCGATGATCGTGATGATGATGGAGCCCATGGGATAGCCCTTCCGGAGACCGCGGGAACGCTGCAGGGCGTACGTCGCCCAACCGTGTCGTACTCCAAACCTCGCGCTCGCGACACATCCGGCGGATCCGTGTGTCGCGGCCTGGCCGTCACCGGCTCTTCGCCGCATGCTCACCGTGCCGGGGCTACCCTCGGCCTCCGGCGGCGTCCTGTCGCCGGTCCGTGAGGTGAGGGGTGCGCGATGGGATCACTGAGCCCGGTGCACTGGGCGATCGTGATCGTCGTGGTGCTGTTGCTGTTCGGCTCGCGGAAACTGCCCGACATGGCCCGGGGCCTCGGGCAGTCGATGCGCATCCTCAAGGCCGAGACGCGCGGCCTCCAGGAGGACGGCCGCACGCACTCGTCCGGTGACGCCGCCAAGTCCGGGTCGTCGACACCCGCCGCACCCTCGACGTCGTCGGGAACCCCCGCGACGACCCCCGAACGGCAGAACGGGACCGCTCACCCGGACGCAGCCGCTGAGCGTCCGCCGAGCGCGGAGCGCGACGCCTCGTGAGCTGACGGTCGCGGGGCGTTGATACCGTCCCGCCCCGGTGACCGATTTCGCGAGGCCGGCAGAGGCCACGGAGGCCGCGGTCGCGCCCGTCCTGCTCCCGGACCGGGCCGCCACCGCGCCCGCCGGCCCCGCGCGCCCGGAGCGCACCGCGGGCGGGTCCGGTCGCAGGCTGTCGTGGGACGTGCTGCGCGTCGTGTTCGTGCTGCTCGTGATCCTCTACCACTCGACATTCATCGGGCCGCTCGTCTACCACGACATCATCCCGAAGAACCTGGCGTTCCCCCACCAGGTCGGCGCGAGCCTGCTGCTCGTCCTGTCCGCCTACTTCGTGGCCGCGACGGTGCGCCGCGGGGGAGCACGCCACGGCGGGACCGCCCGCTGGTGGTGGGGGAAGATCGCCCGCCTCATGCCGGCGTTCTTCGTGGCGACGATCAACGCCTGGATCTTCCTGCGCTACCTCGCCCCGGGCGGCTGGTACCTGCCGGGCAAGCGTGACCTCGTCGCCAACCTGCTGATGCTGTGGCACTGGGATGGTCGCTGGGGCTACGTCGACGGCTCGTACTGGACGATCCCGCTGCAGCTCATGGCGTTCTGCCTGGCGGCCGTGATCTGGCGCGGCCCGCTGGGGCGCGGCGTCGGGCTGCGTGTCCTCATGTGGTCGGCGCTGATCGTCCCGGCCCTGCAGTGGCACCACCTCGCGACCCGCGCCGCCGGGTCGTCCTACGCGATGCTCGCCGACGGCGTCGGCATCTTCCGCTGGCACCTGTTCGTGGCCGGGGTCGCGGTGTGGATGGTGTCCACCGGGCGGCTGGGACGTGCGCACTTCGTGGCGATCGAGATCGTCGCGATCGCGGAGCACGCGCTGCAGACCTCGGTGCTCGACCCGACGGCGGGGTGGAGCACCGACTGGATCGCGGTCGCCCTGGTCTCCCTCGGCGTCGTCGCCATGACGGCGGCCGCCCTCGGGCCCGACTGGGACCGCTGCATCCCACCCCTGGGGCGTCGGGTGATCACGTGGCTCGCCGGCATCTCCTACGGGGTGTTCCTCACCCACCAGACCGTGGGCTACGTGGTGATGCGCCGGCTGCAGCAGCTCGGCGTCGGGCCCACCCTGCAGACCGGCTTCATGATCCTCACCGGGGTGCTCGCGGGGTGGCTGCTGACGCGGTTCGTCGAGCGGCCGCTGCACCGGCGCCTGATGCGCGCGTGGGACCGCGGCCCGGGCCGCTACGGCCGGGTCGACCTCGCGGCGGTGGAGCTGCCGGCCCCGTCCAGGGCGACGAGGTCGTAGGTCCGCATCGAGGCGGTGCGGCCCGCGCCGCACGTCAGCGGGGTCGGTGACGGGATCCAGCGCTCGCGGACCACGACGACGACCTCGCCGTCGCCCGACCGGAGCCGGACCGTCCAGAGCGCGGCCTCCTCGGGGTCCTGCCGCACGTCCAGGGGGGCCAGCGCCGCCACCCGGTGCTCGCCCAGGACCAGCCGGGCGTGGTGCTGCGCGCCCTGCACCGGAGGCGCCAGCCCGGCGCGGCCGCGGATCAGGTGCGGGTCGACCTCGCCGGCCTCGTAGCGCTCGGCGACGGCGACCGCCTCCGACGCGGCCACCCGTCCGAGGACGAGGCCGTGGGGCAGGAGCACGACGTTCGCGGCGAACCGGTCGCCGCCCGTGTGGGTGGTCTCCCACGTCCGGTTCGCGTGCGCGCCGGCGAGCGCGGCCGCGACGGGACGGCCCCGCACGGCGCAGCACGCGTCGTGGCGGCCGTGCGCGCAGACCAGGTAGACCGGCTCGTCGGAGAACTCGGTGGACGCGTCGAGGTCGGCCAGGGCGTTCGGCAGGGCCTCGGGGGCGTCGACGCGACCCCAGCGGATCGACTCGTGGGCCGGCCGGCAGTCGACCACGGCGAACCGGCCGCCGGCCTCGGTCGGCGCCCCGCGCAGCGCGGTGCGCCGGATGAGCTGGAAGCGTGCGTCGTGGGCGCGGCAGAAGGCGTCGAGGGCGTCGACGACGTCGTCGGAGAACCCGCCGCCGGTGAGCGCCTGCGCGCCCCACGGCCCGGGGTGCTCGACGAGCAGCCAGTGCCGGGCCGGCGGCGCCGAGGCGAACAGCGGGTCCTCGCGCTCGCGGGCGGCCTCCGAGCAGCGGAACGGCACGGCCGTCTCCGCGGGCTGGGTCAGGGAGTCCGAGGCCGTCACGTGTCCGTCGTACCCGGACCGTCGTCGGGCGCGCCACCCTCGACGCCGGACGCGGGCGCCACCGAGTCCGGCGTCACCAGGACGCCCTCGGTGAGCAGCCGACGGGCGACGACGGTCGCGTCGCCGGGCTCGGCCTCCGGGACCTCGGCCAGCCGGACGAGCGGGCCGGCGAGCAGCGTCGCGAGCGGGGTCACGGCCTCGGCGGGGAGCTCCAAGGTCCGGTCGGGTAGCTCGAGGCGCAGCGGGCCGCCGTCGGCGGCCGGGGGCAGGACGCGGTGGCGCAGCCCGTGGCGCAGTCGCAGCGCCGTGTCGGGTCCGAGGGCGTGCACGGCGGCGGCCTGGCGCAGCGGGCGCAGCGACTCGGGCCGGTTCCCGGACCACACCCGGCCGCGGAGCCGGCGGGCCGCCCGGGCGGCGCGGGCCTCGTCGTGGGAGCGGTCGGCGAAGTGCTCCTCCGCGCGGCGGGCGACGACCTCGAGGTGCGAGGCGAGGGCGGCCGGGTCGGACACGTCGATGCCCAGTGGGAGGGAGGCGCGCAGCTCGGGGTCGTCGGCCAGGCCCGCGAGCAGCGTCTCGAGCAGGGCGTGGCGGGTGACGACGTGGACCCCGACGGTCAGGTGCGCGGAGACCTCGCCCTGCGCGGTCGCGGAGTGCAGGTAGCCCCGGGGCAGGTAGAGCGCGTCGCCGGGGTGCAGGACCTCGTCGAGCAGGGGCTCCTCGGTGGCGCGGGCGCGGACCGCGGCGGCGTGGTCGTTCCAGGGCTGGTTGCGCAGCGGGTCGGGGTGGACCGGGGCATGGACGTGCCAGCGCTTGGTGCCGGCGATCTGGAGCACGAACACGTCGTGCACGTCGTAGTGCGCGGAGAACCCGGTCGACGAGGCGGGCGTGACGTAGGCGTTGACCTGCACGGGATGGCCGAGGTCGGCGTTCAGGCCGGTGGCGAGCTCGGTGACCGGCGCCCAGGTGCGGTGCACGCCCTGGAGCACCACGGTGTGGCCGTCGGCGAAGAGCCCGGCGACGCGGTCGTCGCGCAGCTGGTCGGCGACCTCGGCGCCGACCCCGCCCTCGCCGGTGAAGTGTTTCGAGTCGACGACGGTGCCCTGCTTGGCGATGCGCAGGAACGGGGTGCGCAGGCCGCGGTGGGCCAGGAGCTCGTCGACGGCGTCGAGGGAGAAGAGGTCGCCGAACCCGGGCTCGGCGGAGCCCCCGCGATCCTTGGCGAGGTCGTCCCGGCGGGAGAGCACGGCCTGGCGGCCCCAGGCGTCCCGGGCGAAGTCGTCGAGGTCGCCCGCGACGGCGCGGCGCAGGTGGGGACGGTCGGTGGTGTTCATGCGGCGCGGCTCCCAGGCGCTCGGTCCGACGACGTCGACGATGTGGATTTCCGGACGTTGTTTGTGACCGATGCGAAACCCCAGAAACAAAACAGACGAAAAAAAACACCCCAAAGCGCCCCCAGAGGCC
>JAICLN010000213.1 GCA_025925615.1 Actinomycetospora sp.
ACCAGCCGCTCCCCCACCTTCGGCACGCTGCGCAGGTCGGCGATGAAGTCGCCGACGACGCCGTGCACGTCGAGGTCCGGGTAGCCCGCGACGAGGGCCGGCAGGGCCTCCTCGAGCGCGGCCGCCGAGACGTCGACGGGGATGTAGTGGCGCAGCGTCCCGGCGCGGGACAGCGCGTCGAGCAGGAGGGTCGACTTGGTCGACGACCCCGAACCGAGCTCGACGAAGGTGTCGGCGCCGGAGATGCGGGCGATCTCCTCGGCGCCCGTCGTCAGGGCCTCGCGCACGGCCGCGACCGGGTAGTACTCGGGGTGCGCGGTGATCTGCTCGAACAGCTCCGAGCCGCGGGCGTCGTAGAGCCACTGCGGCCGGAGCACCTTCGGTGTGGACATCAGGCCGCGGCGCGCGTCCTCGCGGAGCGCCGCGTCGGCGTCCGCCTCGGTGAGGTGCACGTCGAGGGCGGCCAGGGTCCCGGGGGTGTTCACGGTGGGGGGTCACGTCCGATCGGTTCGCGGCTCGCCCGGGCAGGGGCGGGCCTGGTTCACGTCGTCGGGGGCGGCCCGGTGGCCGCGCGGATCAGGTCAGGGAGGTGACCTCGGGGGTGGTGGCGCCGGCGCCGCGGACGACGACGGCGGAGAGGTCCGGGACGGCGACCCAGTCGGGGTCGTCGTCGAGAGGCTCGGAGGCGACGGTGACCCCGTCGGGGCCGGCCCGCCAGGAGAGCGCGTGGTCCACGGCCGTCGCGACGAGCGTGGGGTCGCCGGTGTGGTCCGTGGTCAGGAGCAGGACGTTCAGCCGAGAGCCGGGGGCGGCGGCGAGGGCGCGGGTGACGACGTCGAGCACGGCGTCGGCGGGGTCCTTGCCCGCGTCGAGGTGGCGGCGCACGAGGGCCCACAGCACCGCCGAGTCGGTCGGCGCCTCGAGCGTCATCAGCGTCTCGGTGTCGAGCTCGCCCGCCAGGTCGGCCAGGCTGCCCGGCCAGCCCCGCACGACGCCGTTGTGGCTGAAGATCCGGGTGCCGTCCCGGAACGGGGCGCACGCCCCCACCGAGACCGGCATCCCGACCGTCGCCGACCGCACCGCCGCGACGAACGCGGGGCTCGCCACCGCCGTCGCGAGGTCGAGGAACGAGGCGTCGGTCCACATCGGCACGGGCCGGCGGTAGGAGTGCGCCGAACCGTCGCCGGCGAGCCACCCGACCCCGAACCCGTCGGCGTTCACGGTGCCGCCGCCGCGCATGTCCGCCGGGGCGTAGGCCTGCACGAGCAGGGAGTGCGACGGCTCGGTGACCCGCGAGGCGAGGGTCACCGGCCGGGGGCCCACGTGGGCCAGGTGTCGGCACATGCCCGGGGTCACGCGTCCCGGGCGCAGCGGAAACCGGAGAAGATCTGCCGGCGGATCGGCAGGTCCCAGTTCCGGAACGTGGTGCGGGCGTTGACGGTCCCGACCCCGAACGACGATCCCCGCAGCATCCGGAAGTCGCCGCCGAAGAACACCTCGGAGTACTCCTTGTACGGGAACGGTGCGAATCCCGGGTAGCCCTCGAAGCCCGAGTCGCACCACTCCCAGACGTCCCCGACGAGCTGGTGCACCCCGAGCGGGGTCGCGCCGGCCGGGTAGGCGCCGACGGGGGCCGGCTGCAGGTGGCGCTGGTCGAGGTTGGCGCGCTCGGGGGTCGGGTCGTCGTCGCCCCAGGGCCACCGACGGGTCCGTCCCGTCGTCGGGTCGTGCCGCGCCGCGTACTCCCACTCGACCTCGGTGGGCAGGCGCCGGCCGGCCCACGTGGCGTAGGCCAGCGCCTCGTGGAAGCACACGTGCACGACCGGCTGGTCCGCGACCTCGGCGATCGGCTCGCGGGCCCCGAACGACGTGCGGTGCCACGCGCCATCGACGCGCTCCCACGTCATCGGTGCGGTCCAGCCCTCGTCGGTGATGTGCGCCCACCCGGCCTCGGACCACAGCTCGCGCCGCGTGTACCCGCCGTCGTCGAGGAAACGGGCGTACTCGCCGTTGGTCACCGGGACGGCGTCGAGTCCGAAGGGCGCGACCTCGACGCGGTGGGCGGGCCGCTCGTTGTCCAGTGCGTAGACGTCGGGACCGGTGCCGTCGGTGCCCATCGTGAAGGTGCCGCCGGGGTGGAGCACCTCGGTGCCGGCCAGCTCCCGGGCCCGCGACGACGCCGGGGGTGGTGGGGCGTGCAGGGCCTTCGGCCCGAGCCGCAGCTGGTGGGTGGCGAGCATCGTCTCGACGTGCTGCTGCTCGTGCTGGGCGATCATGCCGAACACGAAGCCCTCGTCCATGAGCCGGCGCCCGTCGGGTCCCGCGTCCTCGAGGATCGCCAGGGCGCGCTCGCGGACCGCCGCACCGTAGGCCCGTGCCTCGACCGGGTCGAGCAGGGGCAGGTCGGGCCGTCCGGATCGCGGGTTGGTGAACGCGTCGTAGAGGTGGTCGATGTCCTCGCGCACGCCGGGACCGGGGTCCTCGCCCGGGCCGGTCCGGCGCACCAGCCAGAAGTCCTCCATGTTGGCGATGTGTGCGACGTCCCAGTGCAGGGGCGACATCAGCGGGGAGTGCTGGCGGGTGAGCTCGGCGTCGTCGACCGCGTCGGTCAACGCCTGCGTGCGGCGGCGGGCGGTGCGCAGCTCGTCGGCGAGCCGCCGGCGCAGCTCGTCGGGGTAGCGGGTCGGCGGGGTGGAGAGATCGCTGGTCATCGGTGGTCAGCTCCCGGTACGGGCTCGTCCGGATAGGGGCTCTCGTCGGCAGGGGCGAGGTCGCCCTCGCCGGGCTCGCCGACCGGGCCGTCCGCCGGGCACAGTCCGCGCAGGACGCGGCGCTCGGCGACCTCCCCGACGAGGCCGGCGAGGGCCGGGTCGGTGGTGAGCAGGCGCCGGTGGGCGAGCTCGACGAGGGTGCCCGCCGCGCGGCACAGCACGGAGTCGGCCAGGCCGTGGCGCGCCGCGGCGGCCCAGCGGTCGACCGCGGGGGCGACGGCGTCGCGAGCGCGGTCGAGGGTGGCGGGGTCGGAGAGCAGGGCCGTCACGACCGCGACCGGGATCGCCCACTCGTCGCCGGGCTGCTCGTCGAGGTACCGGACCTCGACGTGGCCGTGGGGCCGGACCGGCGGGAAGAGCGTCGTCAGGTGGTAGTCGAGGTCCTCGCGGGTCGGCCGGACGTCGAGCCCGCCCTCGCCGTCGATCCAGTCCCCGAACGTGACCGCGGGCGGGGCGCTCCAGCCGCCGTCCCGGCGCACGCAGAGCAGGCTGGTGTCCAGGGCCCGCTCGGCCCATTCGATGGCCGGGTCCGGGCCGAGCCCGACCGGCGGCCGGGTGCGCTCCGGGTCGAGCGTGAGCCAGCTCGCCATGCGGGAGGACTTCCAGCCGGTGCGCCGGCCGTGCACCGCCGGGGAGTTCGCGAACGTCGCCACGAGCGTCGGCCCGAACTCGTGCAGGGCCTGCCAGCGGTCGGTGACCGCGGGACCGTCCCCGGCGTCGAGGCAGACCTGCACCGCCGACGTCGAGCACATCATGGTGCGGCCGTGCGGACCGACGCGGTCGAACGCCGCCTCCATGGCGGCGTAGCGCGGGACGCGGAGGATCCGGCGGGGCGGACGCAGCGGGTCCGCGGCCCGGGACACGAGGACGAGGTCCTCCTCCGCGAGCAGGGAGCGGATGACCGCCGTGTCGGTGCGGATCGCGTCGACGAGGGGGGCGAGGCCCTCGACCGGCGGGGTGGCGATCTCCACCTGGCCCCCGGGCTCGACGGTCACCGTGCTCCCGGCGGGGAGCGGGTCCGGAGGATCGGGGGCGAGGGCCGTGGGTCCTGCGCCGTTCGCCGCGGGGAGCGAGGAGCGGAGGGTGCCCGGCGCGTGGCGGCCGAGGGCACGCAGGAGGACGGCGGGGTCGAGCTGATCGCTGGGATGGGACGCGGACCGGACGAGCCATTCGAGCTCGGCACCGACGAATCTCGGCGGCCCGTGCTTGAAACAGATGGACGCGACGTAGGCGGCGGCCGCGGCGCGATCAGGGATCGGCGCCGCGGGATCCAGCTCGACCACGGGAGCAGCCATCTCTCCCCCTCTCCTCGGCGGACCCCATCGCCTCGCCCCGTACGGACGAGTTCCCGCGGACCGCGGATGACCGAACGTGGTGCAGGTCCCGCGGCTCCGTCGACGGGCGGGGATCACGCGCCCCGCACGCCCCGGGAGTCCCGGGAAGGACGGCGATCGACGCTACACGGCGGTTCCGTGGGCTGCAGTCGTTCGCCGTCCCGGTGTTCGTCGTATCACTGCCCCCCGACACCGTGCCCCGGGACGATCACCGAGGGATCACGCCGCCGGCGCGAACTGGGTGTGGTGCAGGTCCGCGTAACGCCCGCCGCGCGCCAGCAGCAGCTCGTGCGGGCCCTGCTCGACGACCCGCCCGTCCTCCACGACGGCGATGCTGTCGGCGCTGCGGATGGTGGAGAGGCGGTGCGCGATGACGATGGCCGTGCGTCCGACCAGCGCCTCCGCGAGCGCCTCCTGCACCGCCACCTCGGACTCCGAGTCCAGGTGCGCGGTGGCCTCGTCGAGGATCACGACCCGGGGCGCCGCGAGCAGCAGGCGCGCGATCGTGAGGCGCTGACGCTCGCCGCCGGAGAGCCGGTAGCCGCGCTCGCCGATGACGGTGTCGAGGCCCTCGGGCAGCTGGCGCACCAGCGGGCCGAGCCGGGCGCGCTCGAGGGCGGTGAACAGTTCGGCGTCGGTGGCGTCGGGCTTCGCGTAGCGCAGGTTCCCGGCGACGGTGTCGTGGAAGAGGTGGCCGTCCTGGGTGACGACGCCGACGGCGCCCCGCAGGTCGGCGAACGACAGGTCCCGGATGTCGGTCCACGCCCCAGGCCCTCCCAGCTCGACCGCGCCGGAGTCGACGTCGTAGAGCCGCGGGACCAGTGAGGCGATCGTCGACTTGCCCGCTCCCGAGGGCCCGACGAGCGCCAGCATCTGCCCCGGCCGGACCTCGAGGTCCACCCCGTGCAGCACCTCGGCGTTCTCCGTGCGGTCGAGCGTGGCGACCTCCTCGAGGCTGGCCAGTGAGACCTCCTCGGCGCCGGGGTAGGTGAACCGCACCGCCTCCAGGCGCACCCCGACCGCCTCGTGCGCGGGCAGCGGCGTCGGGTCGGCGCGCTCGACGATCGAGGGCGGCAGGTCGAGCACCTCGAAGACCCGCTCGAAGCTGACCAGGGCGCTCATCACGTCCACGCGGGCGTTGGCGAGCTGCGTCAGCGGCCCGTAGAGACGTGTGAGCAGGAGGGCGAGGCTCACGACGGTGCCCGCGTCGATCCGGCCGGTGATCGCGAGCCACCCGCCCACGCCGTAGACCATCGCCTGGGCCAGCTGGCTGACCAGCGTCAGGGCGGTCATGAACACCCGGTTGGCCATCGCGGTCCGGACCCCGATGGCGCGCACCCGGTCCGCCCGGTCCCCGAACTCCTCGGCCTCGGCCTCCGGCCGCCCGAAGAGCTTGACCAGGGTCGCGCCGCCGGCGGAGAAGCGCTCGGTCATCTGCCCGGTCATCGCGGCGTTGAGGCCCGCCGACTCGCGCTGGAGGGCCGCGATGGTCCGGCCCATCCGCCGCGCGGGCAGGATGAAGATCGGGAGCAGGACGAGGGCGAGCAGCGTCACCTGCCACGCGAGGGTGATCATCACCGCGACGGTGAGCACGAGCTGGATGACGTTCGTGACCAGGCCGGACAGCGTCGAGGTGAACGCCCGCTGTGCGCCGATGACGTCGTTGTTCAGCCGGCTGACGAGCGAGCCGGTGCGGGTGCGGGTGAAGAACGCGACCGGCATCGACTGGACGTGCGAGAACACCGCACGCCGCAGGTCGTAGATCAGCCCCTCGCCGATCCGCGAGCTCATCCAGCGCTCGGCCAGCCCCGACAGCGAGTCGACGACGGCGAGCCCGGCGATCGCCGCGGCGATGACGATGACGGTGCCCAGGCCGTTCCGGTGCACGATCGCGTCGACGACCTTGCCGGCCAGCACCGGCACCCCCACCGCGATGACGGCCGAGACCGTGGTCAGCGCGAGGAACCCGTACAGCATCCGGTGGTGGGCCGACGCGAAGCGCCAGATGCGGCCCAACATGCCGCGCGGGACGGAGCGCGGCAGCTTGTCCCCCTGCGACATGGACATCATCAACATCCAGGCGTTCTCCACGCCGCTCACCCCGTTCGCTCGGACCTCGGCACCGAGCGTGCGACCTCGACGATTGTTGAGGTCAAGCGGACGAGCAGGCGCGGGTCACGTCCGGCGGGTGGTGGTCCGCCGGTCCGGGTGTCGAGTATCCGCGACCACCCCGGACCGCGCTCGTGGGTGGGGCGGGTGTTCGCCGTCGGCGCAGCGCCCTGCGGCGAGCGCGCACCTCGGCCCGATGATCAGGGGCACGTCGGGCAGGTCCCGAGCGGGCTCGGGCTGCGCGGTGTGCCCCTCGTCGGGGGCACACCGACCGCGGGCCGTGGCCCGGAGATCAGGGGCACATCAGGCCGGTCCGACACGCGTCAGCGCTGCGCCGTGTGCCCTTCGTCGGGGGCCATCCGAACCGCGGGCGTCCGCCCGGAGATCAGGAGCACGTCAGGCCGGTCCGGGCCGTGCTCGGCCTGCGCAGCGTGCCCCTCGCGCGGAGTGCTCCGTCGGCCCCTCGCCGGGCGCCCGTGGTCGAGAGCCGGGATCGGGCCGGGACGGAACGCCCGGCCGCGAGGTCAGGCCTTCTTCGTTCGGGTCGCCCCGCCGCGCCCCCGAAGGGTCACCCCGGACTCCGACAGCACCCGGTGCACGAAGCCGTACGACCGCCCGGTCGACTCGGCCAGCGAACGGATGCTCGCGCCCTTCTCGTACTTCTTCTTGAGATCCGTGGCGAGCTTGTCGCGCTGGTCGCCCGTGATGCGGGCGCCCTTCTTCAGATCGGCCATGGTTCGGTCCACCCCTCTCCCGGACGGTGCCCGGTCGACCCATGATGATCGTGAAGGGCGGTGTGCGCCACGGCACATTCCACATGATCGGTGAGCGGTTCCGCCGTAAGGAGCGTGATCCGCCCGGACGGCCCATCGCCTGATCGTTCCAGCTCACGAAGGCCCTACGCCGCCCGGCGGGGTCGGACGGAGATCGTCAGGCCAGTTCGACGAGCTCCAGGTGGTCGGCCGAGAAGAGGTCCTCGGTGCCGTCCGGGAGCAGGATGACGCGCTCCGGCTCGAGGGCCTCGACGGCGCCCGGATCGTGCGTCACGAGGACCACCGCGCCCTCGTAGTGGCGCAGCGCGTCGAGCACCTTCTCCCGGGACGCCGGGTCGAGGTTGTTGGTCGGCTCGTCGAGCAGGAGCAGGTTGGCGGCGCTGGAGACCAGGCCGGCGAGCGCGAGCCGGGTCCGCTCGCCGCCGGAGAGCG
>JAICLN010000189.1 GCA_025925615.1 Actinomycetospora sp.
CGAGCGGCCCGACCGGAACCCCCCCACCGGCCGGGCCCGCTCTCCCCGTGACCGCGACGGTCCGGCCGCGGCCCGGCCTGCTGCTCTCGGGCACTGATGGCCTGGCTCGGCGTCGCCTACCGGTGCTCGTCCTGGTCTCGGCGGTGCCGGTCCAGCTCGCCCGGCGACTCTCGGGCTCGACCTCCCCGACCCGGTAGGTGCGGCTGCGGACGGGGTACGGACCTGGTGGCATGACCGGCGTCACCCCGATCGACGAAGGAGCCGCACCCGTGGTCACCCCCACCGACGACAACCCGGAGCTGTTGACCGTGGTCGCCCGCATGACGGCGAAGCCCGGCAAGGAGGCCGACCTGCGCAGCGCGCTCGAGGCGCTCGTGCCGATCACCGTCCAGGAGGACGGCTGCGTCAACTACGACCTGCACGTCGCCGAGGACGACCCGGCCACCTTCTTCTTCTACGAGAACTGGGAGTCCGGCGCGAAGCTCGACGCCCACCTGGGCGCCCAGCACCTGGTGGACTTCGCGAGCAAGCTGGAGGACCTGCTCGCCGGCGGCTCCGAAGGCCTGGTCATCCAGCGGCTCAAGCGCATCAGGTGAGCACCCCGTCCCCGACGTCGGTGGCCTCGGCGATGGCCGAGGCCGCGGGCGCCTGGCTGGAGACCCTCGACGACGAGCAGTCCGCGCAGGGGCGGTGGGCGTGGCCGGGATCGAAGGCGGCCGAGGCCGAGCGGCTGGCCTGGTACTACACGCCCACCGACCACGGCGGGCTCACCCTGCACGAGCAGCTGCCCCACCAGCAGCGCGCGGCGATGAGGCTGCTCGCGACGGGGCTGTCCGAACCGGCCTACGTCAGCGCCTCGGTGATCATGGGCCTGGAGAACGTCCTCGACCGCACCGAGGGCTTCACCAATGGCTTCGGGCGCGACCGCGGGCGGGACCCGGGGATGTACTACCTGCGCGTGTTCGGCGACCCGGCCGGGGCCGCCCCGTGGGGCTGGCGCTTCGGCGGGCACCACGTCTCGGTCAACCACCTCGTCGTGGACGGGGAGGCGGTCGCGGGCTCGCCGTGCTTCCTCGGCGCGGACCCGATGGTCTCGCCACTGCTCGGCGGCCGGGAGCTGCGGCCCCTCGGCGGGATCGAGGACACCGGGCGGGCGCTGCTGCACGCGCTCGACGCGGGGCAGCGCGAGCGGGCGGTCCTCACCCCGACCGCGCCGGCCGACGTCATCGGCGCGAACCGGGTGCACGTCTCGCCCGGTGACCGGCTCATCCCGCTGCCCGACCTGTGGCGCGGGCACTTCGACGACCAGGTGCTCGAGGACCGGCTCTGGGCGATGCACGACGGACTGGAGGCGCAGCTCGGCGTGGACGAGGCCGACCGGGCCGCCACCGAGATCGGTGCGACGCCGAAGGGGATCGCGGGGGGCGACCTGGACGAACCCCAGCGCGCCGTCCTGCGCGACCTGCTCGAGGCCTACGTCGGGCGGATGCCACTGGGCCTGGTCGAGCGCGAGCGGGCCCGGTTCGACGGCGGGGCGCTGGACGCCGTGCACTTCGCGTGGGCCGGCGGGTCCGAGCGCGGCGACCCGCACTACTACCGGCTAGAGGGCCCCGGCCTGCTCGCCGAGTGGGACAACACCCAGCGCGGGGTCAACCACGCCCACTCGGTGTGGCGGGCCGCGGGGCACGAGTTCGGCCGCGACGTCCTGGCCGAGCACCGGCGCGCCCACCACGAGAGGGCGGGGTCGGAACGCCGCCGCCCGCTCCCGTCCTCGGGATCGGTGTGAGCGCGGCATTACCCTGGGCACGTGGACGACTCGACCGCGACCGAACTCAAGGACCTCGCCGCCAGCCTCGACAGCGTGGAGGCGGCGATGGACCTCGACGGTCTGCGACGCCAGGTCGCCGAGCTCGAGGTGCAGGTCGCGGCCCCGGACCTCTGGAACGACGTCGAGACCGCACAGAAGCTCACCAGCGACTTCACGCACAAGCAGGCCGACCTGCGCAAGGCGGAGTCGCTGCGCTCCCGGCTCGACGACCTCTCCACGCTCTACGAGATGGCCAACGAGGAGGCCGGGGCGGACTCGGACGAGCTCACCGTCGAGGCCGACTCCGAGCGCGCGAGCCTGCACGCCGACATCAGCGCCTTCGAGGTCCGGACGTTGCTCTCCGGGGAGTACGACGAGCGCGACGCGCTGGTGACGGTGCGCGCCGAGGCCGGCGGGGTGGACGCGGCGGACTTCGCCGAGATGCTCCTGCGGATGTACCTGCGCTGGGCGGAGCGCCACGGCTACCCGACCGAGGTCTACGACACCTCCTACGCCGAGGAGGCGGGCATCAAGTCCGCCACCTTCAAGGTCACCGCGCCCTACGCCTACGGCACCCTCTCCGTCGAGCAGGGCACCCACCGGCTCGTCCGGATCTCGCCGTTCGACAACCAGGGCCGCCGGCAGACCTCGTTCGCCGGCGTCGAGGTCGCACCCGTCGTCGAGTCCACCGACCACGTGGAGATCGACGAGAAGGACCTGCGGGTCGACGTCTACCGCTCCTCGGGCCCCGGCGGGCAGGGCGTCAACACCACCGACTCCGCCGTGCGCCTGACCCACCTGCCCACCGGCATCGTCGTGAGCTGCCAGAACGAGCGCTCGCAGCTGCAGAACAAGGCGTCGGCCATGGCGGTGCTCGCGGCCAAGCTGCTGGCCCGGCGCCGCGAGGAGGAGCGGGCCCTGCTGGACTCGCTCAAGGACTCCGGCTCGAGCTGGGGCAACCAGATGCGCTCCTACGTGCTGCACCCGTACCAGATGGTCAAGGACCTGCGGACCAACCAGGAGACCTCGCAGACCAGCCAGGTGCTCGACGGGTTCATCGACGACTTCCTCGACGCCGGCATCCGCTGGCGCAAGCAGACCGAGGCCGCCGCGTAGATCCTCTCCCGACGACGGGTCGGTGAGTGTGGATTTCCTGACTTTGAGTGTCTGCGATGCGACACCGCTGACGTGAACGCTCACCCGTCCGGGAAGATCGACATCGGTCAGTAGCATCGCGCCCCGTGCTCCGGCTCGAACACGTCACCAAGCTCTACGCGACGTCCGTGCGGCCGGCCCTCGACGACGTGTCGATGGACGTCGACGCGGGCGAGTTCGTCTTCCTCATCGGGCCCTCCGGGTCGGGCAAGTCCACGCTCCTGCGCCTCCTGCTGCGGGAGGAGACCCCGAGCAGCGGGAACGTGTTCGTCGCGAACTGGAACGTGGCCCGCCTGGCGAACCGCAAGGTGCCCAAGCTCCGCCAGCGGATGGGGTGCGTGTTCCAGGACTTCCGGCTGCTCGGCGACCGCACCGTCGGCGAGAACGTCGCGTTCGCCCTCGAGGTGACCGGCAAGTCCGCGCACACCATCCGCACCGTCGTGCCCGAGATGCTCGAGCTGGTGGGCCTCGACGGGAAGGGCGACCGCATGCCCGCCGAGCTCTCCGGCGGCGAGGCCCAGCGGGTCGCCGTCGCCCGGGCCCTGGCGAACCGGCCGCTGGTGCTGCTCGCCGACGAGCCCACCGGCAACCTCGACCCCGAGACCAGCGACGACATCATGCTGCTGCTCGACCGGATCAACCGGACGGGCACCACCGTCGTCATGGCCACCCACGACCGGCAGATCGTGGACGCGATGCGCCGCCGCGTCGTGGAGCTCCACCTCGGCAAGCTCGCGCGCGACGACGCCCGCGGCGTCTACGGGGCGAGCCGGTGACCGGCCTGGCCTTCGTGTGGCGCGAGGCCCTCGCCGGGCTGCGCCGCAACATCACCATGAGCATCGCGATGATGCTCACCACGGCGATCTCCCTGGGCATGCTCGGCGCCGGCCTGCTCGCGGTGCGCACCATCGACCGCACCCAGGACCTCTACTACTCCCAGCTCGCGGTGCAGGTCGCCCTCGACGAGCCGACGAGCGCGGGCGACGCGGACTGCTCGAGCCCCACGTGCACGGGGCTGCGCGAACAGCTGCAGGGCGACCCGCTCGTCGGCGGCGTCTCCTTCGAGAGCCGGGAGGCGGCGTACCAGCGGTTCCTGCGGATCTACGCGGGCCAGTCGATCCTGCAGCTGGTGCGCCCGCAGAGCCTCCCGGCGACGCTGCGGGTGACGCTCAAGGACCCGACGCGCGGAGACGCCCTCGTCGCCGAGTACAGCGGGCGCCCGGGCGTGCGCAACGTCGTCGACCAGCGGGCCCTCGTCCAGGACCTCTTCACGTTCCTCGCAAGCGTGCGCAACGCCGCGTTCGGGCTCGCCTCGGTCCAGGCGCTCGCCGCGCTGCTGCTGATCTCGAACACCATCCAGGTCTCGGCGTTCACCCGCCGTACCGAGGTCGGGATCATGCGTCTGGTCGGCGCCACCCGCTGGTACACCCAGGTGCCGTTCCTCATCGAGGCGGTGATCACCGGCGTCGTCGGGGCGCTCCTGGCGACCGGGGGCCTGGTGCTCGGCAAGCTCTTCTTCATCGACCGGCTCCTCGGTGGCCGGCTGATCTCCAACGCGATCCCCGCGGTCGGGATGAGCGACGTCCTCCTGTTCGTTGCACCCTTGTTGGTGGTGATCGGCGCGATCATCGCGACGGCGACGGGGTATGTGACCCTGCGCCTGTACGTGCGCAACTGAAGGAGGCCCCCCGATGGCGAAGACGGCCGTCCCGACGGACTCGGGGCGCTCGCAGGAGCGAGCGGGCAAGAAGGCGTCCTCCAACCGGCCCGAGGAGCGGCGCAAGGTCGTCGCGACCAACCGCAAGGCCAAGTTCGACTACGCGATCCTCGACGTCTACGAGGCCGGGATCGCGCTGCAGGGCACCGAGGTGAAGAGCCTGCGGGCAGGCCGGGCCTCCCTCGCGGACGCGTTCGCGACCGTGACCGACGGCGAGGTCTGGCTGCGCGGCCTGCACATCCAGGAGTACGACTACGGCAGCTGGACCAACCACGAGCCGCGTCGGCACCGCAAGCTGCTGCTGCACCGCGAGGAGATCTCGCGGCTCATCGGCAAGACCCGTGAGGGCGGGGCCACGCTGGTGCCGCTGTCACTCTACTTCTCCGGCGGGCTCGCCAAGGTCGAACTGGCGCTGGCCCGCGGCAAGGCGAAGCACGACAAGCGCGAGGCGATGGCCGAGCGCGACGCCAAGCGCGAGGCGGAGCGCATCGTCGGACGGCGGATCAAGGGGTGGTAGGAGACGCAGCGACGACGGGCGGGGTCGCGCTCGGGACACCGCTGGGTTCCGACGACGAGGTCGCGGGCTGGGTCCGGTCGCTCGGCCTCGGTCCCGACGGCACCTCCGGCCTCGTCGACGTCCACGTGCACTTCCTGCCCGAGCGCGTGCTGCGCAAGGTGTGGGCGTTCTTCGACGACGCGGCCGCGAACTACGGCTACGAGTGGCCGATCCACTACAAGCGCCCCGAGGACGAGCGGCTGGCGATCCTGCGCTCCCTCGGCGTCGAGCGCTTCGCGCCGCTGGTCTACCCGCACAAGCCCGGCATGGCCGCCTGGCTCACGGGCTGGGCGCTCGACTGGGCGGCCGCCATCCCCGAGGCCGTGCCGACGGCGACGCTCTTCCCCGAGGAGTCGGTCACCGACTACCTCGGCGACGCGCTCGACCGCGGCGCCCGCGTGGTGAAGGCGCACGTGCAGGTCGGGGGGTACGACCCGCGCGATCCCCTGCTCGACGCGGCCTGGGGGATGCTCGCCGAGGCGGGCATCCCGGTCATCACGCACTGCGGCGACGGCCCGCGGCAGGGCAACTACACCGGCATGGGGATCATCGCCGAGGTCCTCGAGCGTCACCCCCGGCTGCCGTTGGTGCTCGCCCACGCCGGCCTGCCGGAGTACGACGAGGCGCTGCGCCTGGCCGAGCGGTTCCCGTCGGTCCGGCTCGACACGACGATGGTGGGCACGCCGTTCACCGAGGACTTCGCGCCGGTTCCCCCGGACTGGCCGGCCCGGCTGGCCGAGCTCTCCGGGCAGGGCCGGGTGGTGCTGGGCACGGACTTCCCGAACATCCCGTACGCCTACTGGCGCCAGCTCGAGGCGATCCGCTCCTGGGCCGCGGCCGACGACCGCCTGGGCGAGGGGTTCCTGCGCTCGGTGCTGCACGACGCGCCGGTGGCGATGCTGGGGATCTGATGTTGGGACCCGCCCCGGCGGGATGATCGCCGGGTCCGGACGCGTTATGATGACCAGCCCCGCCCACAGCGTCGATCTCTGGGGCGCGGGAGAAGGGGGTGACTGGTTTCGACTCCGAGCGGTTGATCAGGAGAAGCGTGCCGAGGAAGGCGACGATGATCTCGAAAACCACCCGTCGCAAAGATATAAGCGCCGAGAACAGTACTCAGCGCGACGTCATGCTCGCTGCCTGACAGCAAGCGATGATGTCTGTCGGCCCGGGTGTGTCCCCGACCCGGTAGCCGGCATCAGCTAGGGGACTCCACCGTCGGGCCCGGTCACGGGGCCCGGCGGGACACCGAACAGTGACTGGGGTCGTCACACCGGCGTGTCTGCACGACCGGTGGACCCGAGCAGAGACGACGCAGACTGCGCACGGAGAAGTCCTGACGAGTGTTCGGAGGACCCGGGTTCGATTCCCGGCACCTCCACCCCCCGGCGGCCGGGGAGCCCCGCGCTCCCCGGCCGTCGTCATGTCCGGGGCCGGATCTCCGAGCCGATCCTGAGGCTCCACTGTGGATCTCCTCAATACCCGTCGACCCGGGTCCCCATCGAGGGATAACATCACCCGGCCGAGCGATGCGGGCCCGCATGCGTTCCACGCAGAGGAGGCAGGGGGAGCTGTCGTGACCGCCCAGGTACCGGTCGAGAAGACCAGGTCAACCCCGGACGGTGACGTCTTCCCCGAGTCGCTCACGGAGAGTCCCGGCCCCATCACCAACAGCACGAGCACGGCCGGCGCGGCCGAGCAGGTCGAGGACACCCCCACGGTCGCGTTCGCGGCGGGCGCCGACGACGCGGCCGTCCGCGGCGTCGACGAGGTGCTCGGGCGCGAGGTGCGCCTCGTCACCCTCCCGCCGGCGTCCGGCGAGGTGCTCTCCGAGCGCATCGAACAGGTCCGCCACCTCGCGCGGCTGCACCACCCGCACCTGCTCGAGGTCTACGACGTCGACGGCCTCGCCCCGGACACCGAGAGCACGCTCGTCCTCGAGAACGTGCCCGGCGAGCCGCTGGCGCTGGTGCTGCGCGAGGGGCCGATCGGCGAGCCCGAGGTCGCCCGCATGGGAGCCCAGCTGGCGTCGGCCCTGGCCCACGCCCACGCCCACGGCGTCGAGCACGGAGCCATCGGGGCGTCGAGCGTCCTCGTCCACCGCGCGCACGCCGACGCGTGGCTCGTCGGGCTCACCGCATCGCTCAGCGGCCCCCTGCCGGTCGTCGACCCCGACGCGGACGGTGACGACGGTGGAGCGTCCCAACGGCGCGCGGCCGACGTCCGGGCGCTCGCCGGCGTCCTGGCCGGGATCGTCGAGCACGGCGCCGCGGTCACGGGCGGCGACCCCGGGGCGGTCACCCGTCCAGCGGCCCGGGAGGACGAGGTCCCGGCCTCGCCCCTGACGGCGCTGCTGCGCACCGTCGACGCGGACCCGCCGAGCGCGGAGGCGTTCTCCCGGCAGCTCGTGCGCGTCGGGCGCGGCGTGGCGGCCCGCGAGGGCCGCGAGGCACCCGCCCGCCTCGTCCCGGTCGTCGCCTCCTGGTCCGAGAGCCCCGCCGCCGGCCCGCCCCTGCCCGTCCCGGGCCCCCGCGCCACCCCGGCCGACGGGGGAGCGGCGCCCGAGCAGGTCGTCCCCGCCGCCCTGGCGGCCGGGCCCGCCGTCCGCACCCGCGGGACGGGCGGCGTCCCCCGGTCCCCGGGGAGCGGCCCGGCGGGGCCCCGCGCGCGGCGGGCCGGCGTCCTCGGCGCCGCGACCGCGACGCTCGCCCTCGCCTCGGGACTGGTCATCTGGGCGGGTGAGTCCCACCTCGTCCGCCCCGAGTCGCAGGCCGAGATCGGCGCCGCCGCGCCGTCCGCGGTCGCCCCGGCGCCCCTGCTGCCGCAGGCGACGGACGCCGGGTCGACACCGGGCGGGACGTGGAGCGGCGCGTCCGACCACAGCGCCGTCGGCGTGGCCTCGCGCAAGGCGGCGCTGCCCGAGCAGCGGTCCGCGTCGCGGGCGGCGGAGACGTCGCGGGTGCAGTCCACGACCACCACGGACGACCCGCCGCC
>JAICLN010000185.1 GCA_025925615.1 Actinomycetospora sp.
GAGGCCGCCCCCGCGACCGCCGACCGCTTGACCTGGGCGCGGGCCACCGAGCCGAGCTGGTGGTGGCGCACCGCGGTGCCCACCCGACCGACGTCGAGGGCGCCCTGGCGCTGCCGGGCGGCGGCATCGTGCGTCGCGTGCCCTGGCCGTCCGAGACGACGTCGGTCGACCTGCTGGTGCCCCGCGCGCAGGTGGTCGACTGGTGGGAGCGGCTGCGGGGCGCGGGAGCGGCCGCGGCCGGTCTGGACGCGTTCGAGGCGCTGCGGGTGGCCTCGCTGCGCCCGCGCCTGGGCTTCGACACCGACGACCGCACGATCCCCCACGAGGTCGGCTGGATCGGCTCGGCGGTGCACCTGACGAAGGGCTGCTACCGCGGCCAGGAGACGGTCTCGCGGGTGGCGAACCTCGGGCGCCCGCCGCGGCAGATGGTGCTGCTGCACCTCGCCTCGGGCGACGACGCCCTGCCGCCGCCCGGCACCCCGGTGCTGTCCGCCGAGGGCGGCCGCGCCGTCGGGCGGGTGGGCACCGCGGTGCGCCACCACGAGCTCGGCTCGGTGGCGCTCGCCCTGGTCAAGCGGTCGGCGGTCGCGGGGGCGGCCTCCGGTCCCGCCACGCTGTGGGTGGCCGACGACCGGGACGAGGGCGTGCCCGGACCGGCGACCGTCGACCCGGATTCGGTTCCGCCGGACTCCGGGGAGCCGCCGGGGCGGGCGGCGGTGCGTCGGCTGCACGGATGACGTCGCTGGTCACGCGGGCCGAGGTGGACGCCGCGGCCGCGGTGCTCGCCGGCGTCGCGGTCCGGACGGCCGTCGAGCCCCTCGCGGCCGTGCCGGGCCTGGCCCTCAAACGGGAGGACACCCAGCCGATCGGCGCCTTCAAGCTGCGCGGGGCGTTCCACGCGGCGTCGCGGCTGGCGCCGGAGGTCCGGGCCGCGGGCCTCGTCACGCACTCGTCGGGCAACCACGGCCGCGCGCTGGCCTGGGCGGCTGCCCGGCTGGGCGTCCCGGTGACGGTGGTGGTCCCCGACGACGCCGTGGCCGCGAAGGTGGAGGCGATGGCCGCCCTGGGGGCGCGCCTCGTGCGGGTGCCCGCCGACGAGCGGGAGCAGGCGGCCGACGCCGTCGCCGCCGAGACCGGCGGCGCGCTCGTCCCGCCCTACGACCACCGCGACGTCATCGCCGGCCAGGGCACCGTCGGCGTCGAGATCCTCGCCCAGGTATTCGACGTCGACCGGGTCCTCGTCCCGGTCGGCGGCGGGGGCCTGATCTCGGGGATCGCCGCGGCGCTCGCCGGCACCGGGGTCCCGGTCGTGGGCGTGGAGCCGGAGCTCGCCGGGGACGCGGCGGCGTCGAAGCGCGACGGGCACCTGGTGCGCTGGGACCGGGCCCGGGTGGCCCGCACCGCAGCGGACGGGCTGCGGGCCGCGCGCCTCGGGGAGCTCACGTGGCCCCACGTCGAGGCGCTCGTGGACGACGTCGTCACGGTTCCGGAGGCGGCGGTCGAGCAGGCGGCGCGGCTGCTGCACGCGGCCGGCGTCCCCGCCGAGGCGAGCGGCGCGGTCGCGACCGCGGGGGCCCTCACGTACCCCGACCTCGTCGGGACCCGGACGGTCGCGGTCGTCAGCGGTCGGAACGCCGACCCCACCTGGGTGGCGCAGGTCCTCGCGGCGTGACGACCGGCGCCCGCTCGGGGTCGTCCGGTCGACGCGCACCCCGCTCGGGTGGGTGACAGCGCGGGGGCGCGTCCCGCACCATGGTGGTCATGATCGAGTTCCGACAGGGCGGTCGGCGGCGTATCGACCGCGTCCTCGACCCCGGATTCCTGGCGGCGATCGGGGACCGGTCGATGGAGGAGCTCCGGGCGATGCGCGACGACGCCGCCCAGGAGGAGACCGACCTCTCCTACCTCCGCCGCCTGCTGCACGCCCGCATGGACATCGTCCGCTTCGAGGAGCACCGCCGGGCGGACGGCACGGAGGACGACGGCGGCTCGGTGATGGACGCGCTGCCGCGGATCCTCGCCGACAACGCCATCGGGCCGGCCGCCGGACGCGGGCGCCACCAGACGGTGGAGCCGTCCCGGGCGGAGTCGCACCGCCGCCACGTGGAGGCCCTGCTCGGCGACACCGGCCTGTCCGACGTCGCGGCCCTCTCCGACGGCGAGCTCACCGAGTGCACCGAGGCCTACTCCGCCGAGGAGGCCTCGGTGTCCGACCACCGCATCCGCGTGCAGCAGGTCATGGACGCCTGCAACGACGAGATCGGCCGCCGGTACCGCGAGGGGTCGGCCTCGGTCGACGAGCTGCTGCGCCGGGAGCGCGAAGGAGCTCCGTAGTCGCGCCAAGGCGTCGTTGCTGAGTCAGCGCTCCTTCGTCGCGCTACCTCAGCCGCCGCCGGCGCGCTCCGGTGGTCACCTTCATCAATTGGCTCGTTCGCGGATCGCGCGGCTCGCCCAGAAGTCGCGGAGGCGCCGGTAGCTCGCCATGGCCTTCTCGGCGTCACCCTCCCGCAGCGCGTCGAGGGCCTCCCCGACGTCCTCGGCGGAGGTGTCGGCGGCCATCGTCTCGTCGTCGAGAAGCTGCACGAGCCCGCCGTAGTCCAGCTCGACGAGCGACCCGGCGTCGAAGTGGCGCAGCCAGCGGGCGGTGTCGCGCAGGACCTCGGCCGGCCCGCCCTCGCCGAGCGCAGAGCTCAGCAGCTCGGCGGCGGAGTCCGCCCGGGCGAGCGCGTCGGCCATCGGAACCCGCCAGTAGCAGCGCCGGCGCAGCCCGGCGGCGGCCGGGGCGTCCGCCGTCGCCGGGTCGTCCCGGGCGAGGACGAGCACGCGGTCGGACGCCTCCACGAGCACGAACCACGGCAGCGGCACGGTCCAGGTGGCCGACACGACGTGGGTGGCACCCTCCCCGAGCTCCGCGACGACGGCCTCGGCGCGCAACCTCGCGGTCGGCTCCTCGTCGTGCAGCGCCGCCGCCCGCAGCACGGGCGATTCGGTGGAGAGGAACCCGACGAGGGCCGCGGCCGCGCGCGGGCGGGTGTCGAGAGGGCAGACGAGCGTCGTGGGGCCGAAGCGCGGCGGCGACGGCGCGGCCGCCCCGGGCGCGGGGGCGTCGGCGCCGTCGGCGAGCAGGACGTCGGCCGGGCCGTCCGTGGCGGTCCCGTCGATGCGCTCACCGGGCAGCAGACGCACCGGAGCACCCAGCTGTGCCCGGAGACACACATCCCGTTCCCGCACTCCCGCCTGGGTGACCGGGACCGCGCCACGCGCCAGTCCGGCCCGCACACGCTGGGCCAACGGCCCGTCGAGTGCCCCCAACGGCTCGTAGACGCGGAGGTAGCAGGCGAAGGGGGCTGGCACGGGCGCGATGGTGCCATGTCACGTCGCACGGGCGTTCGGACACACGGTATGGTGGAGCCACGAGCATTTCTATGAGAAGAGGGGGGCCGCCGGATCATCCGGCCGCCCCCCGCCCTGTTCAAGGGGGTCATTGCCATGGGACGCGGACGAGCCAAGGCGAAGCAGACGAAGGTCGCTCGCGAACTCAAGTACAGCTCCCCGACGACCGATTTCGACGCCCTGCAGCGTGAGCTGGGAGCGGGTGACCCGTTCTCGCGCTACACCACGAGCGACGACGACGACCACGCCGACGCCCGTAGCTCCGAGTACAGCTACGAGGAGCGCTGACCCCGAGCGAGGGGCCACGCCCGTCGCACGCTTCACCGCTCCGGTCTCCGGGCATCCCGCCCCGTCCGCACACCCACCGAGGGTGCACGGACGGGGCGCACTTCGGTGCGCCCACGACGGGGATGTCCGGACCGGGACGGGGAGCGATGGCGAAGACGTTCAGCAAGGGCGACCAGGTCCAGTGGAACTGGGGCAACGGCACGGGAGAGGCCTCCGTGAAGGAGGTCCACACCGAGCGCGTCGAGCGGACGATCGCGGGCAAGAAGCAGACCCGCAACGGCACCGACGACAATCCGGCCTACGTGCTGGAGCAGTCGGACGGCCGACAGGTCCTCAAGCTCCACAGTGAGCTGGACAAGGCGTAGCGGTCCACAGATATCGTCCGTGAACAAGAGCACGTGGGGCATCGCAGAGCGCACTCCGACATGCCCCGTGTGCTCCTGATCATCGACGCGGGCCGGGCGGCCACCGGAGCACGTGGCCACCGGAGCGCGCGGCCACCGGAGCGCGCCGACACCGGAGCGCGCCGCCACCGGAGCGCGCCGCTACCGGAGAGCGCCGCTGACGGCTGGGACAGCGCGAGGAACGAGCGCTGTCCCAACGTCAGCTTGGCGCGGGTATCAGAAGCGCGGGTGGTCCCCGTGCAGCACGGCCTCGCCGGGCGCGCCCACCCCGCCGTCGGCGTTCCGGACCTCTCCGAGCACCCACGCCGGGACGTGCTTCGCCGTGAGCACCGCGAGCGCCCGGTCGACGTCCTCCGGCGGGAGGATCGCAATCATCCCGACGCCCATGTTGAACGTCGCCTCCATCTCGGCGCGCTCGACGCGTCCCCGTCCGGCGATGAGCTTGAACACCGGTGCCGGGGTCCACGTCGTGCGGTCGAGGTCCGCGCGCAGGCCGTCGGGCAGCACGCGGGCGAGGTTCGCGGCCAGCCCGCCGCCGGTGACGTGCGCGAACGTGCGCACGTCGGTCTCCGCCGCGAGCGCCAGGCAGTCCCGGGCGTAGATCCGGGTGGGGCGCAGCATCTCCTCGCCCAGCGTGTGGCCGAACTCCTCGACGTGCCCGTCGAGCGACATCCGGCCGATCTCGAGCAGCACCCGCCGGGCGAGCGAGTAGCCGTTGGAGTGCAGGCCCGACGCCGCCATCGCGACGACCTGGTCCCCGGCACGGACGCGGTCGGGCCCGAGCACCGCGTCGGCCTCGACGACCCCGACACCGGTGGCCGAGAGGTCGTAGTGGTGGGGCTCCATGACCCCGGGGTGCTCCGCGGTCTCCCCGCCGAGCAGCGCACACCCGGCGATCCGGCACCCTTCCGCGATCCCCGAGACGATCTGCTCGACCTTCGCCGGGTCGAGCCGCCCGACCGCCAGGTAGTCCTGGAGGAACAGCGGCTCCGCGCCGCACACGACGAGGTCGTCGACCACCATCGCGACGAGGTCGAGCCCGACCGTGTCGTGCTTGTCCGCGGCCTGCGCCACGGCGATCTTGGTGCCGACGCCGTCGGTGGAGGCGGCGAGCAGCGGCTCGGTGTACTTGGAGGTGCGCAGCGCGAACAGGCCGGCGAACCCGCCGATGCCGCCCATCACCTCGGGGCGCGACGTCGAGGCCGCGAGCGGCTTGATGCGTTCCACCGCCCGCTCGCCCGCGGCCACGTCGACCCCCGCGGCCGCGTAGGCGCCGGTGCCACGGCTGCCCCCGACCTGCTCGTCGAGGCCGGTCACGGGCGCGAGAGGGCGTCCTCGGCGCCGTAGCCGGGGCTGGTGCGCGTGGTCGGGACCGCCGACACCGCCGGGACACCGGAGCGCGCCCCACTGGCCTCGTGCACGACGTTGCCCGAGTCCCCGCAGGGCGTCCCGGTCACGTCCTCGAGCAGGTGCTTGCCGACCATCGCTTCATCGGGCAGCGCGATCGGGTACTGCCCGGAGAAGCAGGCCGTGCACAGGCGCGAACGGGGTTGCTCGGTCGCGGCGACGAGGCCCTCCTGGGAGATGTAGCCGAGGCTGTCCGCGCCGATCGAGCGGCGGATGCCCTCGTTGTCGAGGCCGTTGGCCACCAGCTCGGCACGCGAGGCGAAGTCGATGCCGTAGAAGCAGGGCCAGCGCACCGGCGGGCTCGCGATCCGTACGTGCACCTCCAGGGCGCCGGCCTCGCGCAGCATGCGGACCAGGGAGCGCTGGGTGTTGCCGCGGACGATCGAGTCGTCCACGACGACGAGGCGCTTGCCCCGGATCACCTCGCGCAGCGGGTTGAGCTTGAGCCGGATGCCGAGCTGGCGGATGGTCTGCGAGGGCTGGATGAAGGTGCGCCCCACGTAGGCGTTCTTCACGAGGCCCATGCCGTAGGGGATGCCGGAGCCCTCGGCGTACCCGACCGCGGCGGGCGTCCCGGACTCGGGCACGGGGATGACGAGGTCGGCCTCGGCGGGGTGCTCCGTGGCCAGCCGCCGGCCGATCTCGACGCGGGTGGAGTGCACCCCGCGGCCGGCGATCGAGGTGTCGGGCCGGGCGAGGTAGACGTACTCGAACACGCAGCCCTTGGGCTCGGGCGGGGCGAACCGGGAGGACCGCAGGCCGTCGGCGTCGATCGCGAGCAGCTCGCCCGGCTCGACCTCCCGGACGAAGGACGCCCCGACGATGTCGAGCGCCGCGGTCTCGGAGGCCACCACCCAGCCGCGGTCGAGCCGGCCGAGCACGAGCGGGCGCACGCCGTGGCGGTCGCGCGCGGCGTACAGCGTGGTCTCGTCGCAGAAGGCGAGGCTGAAGGCGCCCCGCAGGTCGGGCAGCAGGCGCAGCGCCGCCTCCTCCACCCCCAGGTCGGCCGCCGACTCGGCCAGCAGGCTCGTGACGACGTCGGAGTCGGTGGTGGCGGCCATGCGGGCCCGGCCGTCGCGCACGCCCTCGGGGAGCTTGCGCCCCACGAGCTCGGCGGTGTTGACGAGGTTGCCGTTGTGGCCCAGGGCGATCCCGGTGCCCGCCGGCGTCGTCCGGAAGGTCGGCTGGGCGTTCTCCCAGGTGGGCGCCCCGGTGGTCGAGTACCGCGTGTGCCCGACGGCGAGGTGGCCGCGCAGCGAGGTCAGCGTCTGTTCGTCGAAGACCTGGCTGACCAGGCCGAGGTCCTTGAACACCACGATCTGGCGGCCGTCCGAGACCGCGATCCCGGCCGCCTCCTGACCGCGGTGCTGCAGCGCGAACAGGCCGAAGTAGGTGAGCTTGGACACGTCCTCCCCGGGCGCCCAGACCCCGAAGACGCCGCACTCCTCGTGGGGCACGTCATCCGCGGCCTGGGTGGGGGCTTCGAGACGGGACGGCTCCGGACCGGGACCGGCTGCGACCACCGAGGGGCTCCTCGAGACGGGGGTGGGAGGCGCCCCCAGGGTACGTGCGCGGCGGGCCCGGGTCGCGGACCGCGGCCGTCAGGTGCACCCACCCGTCGTCGGGAACCGGACGAACCGGTCACCGACGGGCGTGGTCGTCGGCGGGGCCCGGCCAGGGCGGTCCGGCCGGGTCCCGCAGCACGTCGACGACGTCCTCCCGCGGCAGCGCCGGCGCGAAGTGCCACCCCTGGCCCTCGTCGCACCCGAGCCCGCGCAGCCGCGCGGCCTGCGCCGGGGTCTCGACGCCTTCCGCGCAGACCGTCATTCCCAGGGCGTGGCCGAGGTCGACCAGGGTCCCGACGATGCGCTCGTCGACCGGGTTGGCGACGTCGGCGTCGCGCAGGCCCTCGCCGAACGAGCCGTCGAGCTTGATGACGTCGACGGGCAGCGTGCGCAGGTAGGACAGGTTCGAGTAGCCGGTGCCGAAGTCGTCGATCGCGATCTTCACGCCGAGCGCCCGCAGCCCGTCGAGCGCCTTGAGCGGGGCCCCCTCGTCGCTGGTCAGGGCGCGCTCGGTGAGCTCGACCTGGAGCAGGTGGGGCGGCAGCCCGACCTCGGCGAGCACGGCCTCGACGTCGGTCAGCAGGGTCGGCTCGTGGAGCTGGCGGGGCGCCACGTTGACCGAGACGAACGGCGCGGCGTCGCCGAACTCGTCGTACCAGAGCTTGGCGTCGCGGCAGGCCCGGACCAGCACCCAGTGCCCCAGCGGGACGATCGCGCCCGTCTCCTCGGCGAGCCCGATGAACCGGGCCGGCCCGAGCACCCCGAGCTTCGGGTGGTGCCAGCGCACGAGGGCCTCGACCCCGCGCAGCCGGTGGTCGTCCATCGAGACGAGCGGCTGGTAGAGCGCGAAGAACTCCTCACGCTCGATCGCGGCGGGCATGGCCGCGGAGAGCGCGAAGCGGGTGATCTCGGCCTCGTCCCGGCTCGGGTCGTGCAGCGCCCAGCGACCGCGGCCGTCGGCCTTCGCGGAGTAGAGCGTGATGTCGGCCGCGCGCATGAGGTCGGTGGTGTCCCCGCCGACGACGGGCCGCTCGACGACGCCGATGCTCGCGGTGATCGTCAGCTCCTGGCCGGCGAGGACGAGGGGGCGGGCCAGCGCCTCGAGGATCCGCTCGGCGAGCGCCTCGAGCTGCGGGACCCCGCGGGAGTTCTCGACGAGGACGACGAACTCGTCGCCGCCCATCCGCGCGACCAGCTCGCCGTCCGTGGCCTGCTCGGCCAGCCGGGTCGCGACGGCCTGCAGCATGAGGTCGCCGACCTCGTGGCCGAGGCTGTCGTTCACCGCCTTGAACCCGTCGAGGTCGAGGAAGCAGATCCCGATGCGCCGCGTCGAGCCCGCGGGGGTGCCGTCGAAGATGCGCTCGATCCGATCGGAGAACAGC
>JAICLN010000302.1 GCA_025925615.1 Actinomycetospora sp.
CAACGAGATCGCTCCTCTGGAGCGGCGCTCGCGCACCGGCCGCACCGCAGACGCCGCGGCGGCCGCGACCGGCTCGTCCCCCGCGGACGGCACGGCAGTCGCCAACGGCACGGCGGGCGCCAACGGCACGGCGGCCGCCAAGGGCACAGCTGCTCCCGCGAACGGCACGGCACCGGCCGGCGCGGGCGGCACCGGCTCCGAGCCCTCGTCGCCGGCGAGCGGCACCCCGACGCCGCAGGGCAGGCCGTCACCGAAGGCCCGGTCACATCCCGCGGCGCGGGACACCGAGGGCGACGGGATGTCGACCGCGGAGCGCTCGCTGCACGCCTCGACCGTCGCGGTCCGCGTGGTCGCGCTCGCGGCCGTGGCCCCCGCCGTCGCGGCCGCCCGCAGCGACGGCGCCCGGCGTCGGGAGCCGGAGCAGACCGAAGCGAGCTGAGGTTTCCGGCCGCGGGACCGATCCGTCGGCCCCTCGGCTGCGAACACCGGGCGACGTCATCCGGTTCCTGACCGGACCGTGTGGCCCGGGTGAGAGCCGGGGTGCGAACGGATCACATCCCCGGGGATGGGACTCTTTCCCGGAGGCTCTTGCTCACGAGACCAGGCGATCCCGGCACCGGGATCGTTCACGAAGATCACCGGGGGTGGCTCGGAAGGATGTCGGCACGACGGAGGCGGATCGCCTCGGCCGCGCTGGCCACGGTCGCGGCGCTCACACTGGCCGGATGCTCGGGCGGATCGTCCGAGCCGTCCCCGCAGGCGCCCCAGACGATCGTGCCCGCGGCGGCGTCGGAGTTCTGGGTGGACCCGTCCACCGAGGTCGCGAAGCAGGTCGAGCAGTGGCGCAAGGACGGCCGGACCGCGGACGCGGCCCAGCTCGAGAAGATCGCCCGCCAGCCCGTGGCCCACTGGATCGGCAGCGAGGGCGACACGACCAACGAGACCAAGGGCATCGTCTCGCAGGCGAAGGCCGCGGGCCGCACGCCGGTGCTGGTGGCCTACAACATCCCGAACCGGGACTGCGGCCAGTACTCCTCGGGCGGCGCGGGGAACGACGACCAGTACCGCGACTTCGTGAAGCAGATGGCCGACGGCATCGGTGGCAACAAGGCCGTCGTGATCCTCGAGCCGGACGCCCTCGCGCAGACGCTCACCAAGTGCGAGGGCCAGGGCGAGCAGGGTGACCGGGAAGGCCTGCTCGCCGACGCGGTGAAGACGCTCTCCGGAGCCGGCGGCGAGGTCTACATCGACGCGGGCAACCCGGGCTTCGTCACCGACACCGGCCAGCTGGCCGACGGACTGCGCAAGTCGGGCGTCGCCCAGGCGGCGGGCTTCGCACTGAACGTCTCGAACTTCCAGACCAACGACGCCGTCGAGGCCTACGGCAAGAAGGTCTCGGACGCGGTCGGCGGCAAGAAGTTCGTCATCGACACCAGCCGCAACGGCAACGGCTCCTACAGCGGGCCCGAGCAGCCGACCTGGTGCAACCCGCCGGGACGCGCGCTCGGCTCACCCCCGACCCGGAACACCGGCGACCCCCGCGTCGCCGCCTACCTCTGGATCAAGGAGCCCGGCGACTCCGACGGCGACTGCCGCGGCTCGCCCAGCGCGGGCGACTTCATGCCGGACTACGCGCTCGGGCTCGCCAAGGCGACCAAGAGCTCCTGACCGGACACGCACGAAGGGGAGCCCCCGGCCGCCACGGCGACCGGGGGCTCCCGTCGGCTCAGCTGCCGTAGGCGTGCACCACGGCGGCCATGTCGTCCTCGCCGTGCCCGGCCGCGCTGGCCGCGCTGAGCCGGTCCGCGATCGCGTCGGCGAGCGTGGTGGCGGTGCCGGCCTCGGTCATGGCGTCGCGGATGAGCTCGGTGTCCTTGATGACGCCGTCGACGTCGAACGACGGCGTGAAGTCGCCGGAGAGCATCGCCCCGCCCTTGAGCTGGAGGTAGGGCGAGTCGACGGCCTGACCCTCCACCGCGTCGAGGAACTGCTGGGGGTCCAGCCCGAGCCCGCGTGCCAGGGCGACCGACTGCGCGACGCCGTTCACCATGGCGCCGATCCAGGCGTTGACGGCGAGCTTGAGCTTGCTCGCGTCACCGAGGGTCTCGCTCACCCACTGGGTCCGCGTGCCCATGGCGTCGAACGGCCCCGCGACCTTCTCCCGCAGCGCCGCCGGGCCGGAGACGAGGAACACGAGCTTCCCGTTCTCGGCGGGGGCCTTGGTGCCGAGCACGGGTGCGTCGAGGACGTCGATCCCGCGCTCCCGGGCGAACGCCTCGACGCGCCGGGTGCCCTCGACGCCGACGGTGCTGGACTGCGCCCAGACCGCGCCCGACGGCCACGCCTCCGCCACGTCGGCCATGACCGAGAGGACCGGCTCGATGTCGAAGAGCATCGTGACGACGAGGTCGGCCCCCGCGACCGCCGCCGCCGCGCTGTCCGCGACGGTCGCGCCGTCGTCGGCCAGCGGCTCGGCCTTCTCGGGGCTGCGGTTCCACACGGCGACGTCGTGGCCCTCGCGGAGCAGGCTGCGGGTCATCCCCGCGCCCATGATCCCGGTGCCGAGCACCGCTACTGAAGTCATGGGCGCCGGATACCCGGAATCGATCCCCGTCGCTCCGCTCGCCCCTCAGCGACCCATCGTGAAGAACTCCGCATTCGGGCGCAGAGCGGTCAGGTGGGCCAGGCGGTTGGACATCGCGAACAGCGCCGTGATCGAGCCGACGTCCCAGATCTCGTCCTCGTCGAGGCCGGCCTCGCGGGCGGCGTCGATGTCGTCCTCGGTGAACGACGCGGAGTCGACGGCGAGGGACAGGGCGAGGTCGACGATCGCGCGCTGCCGGCCGGTGAGCTCGGCGCCGTAGGGGTTGGTCGCGACGTGGTCGGCGATCTCGGGGTCCTTGGTGCGGATCCGGAGGATCGCGCCGTGGGCGACGATGCAGTAGGTGCAGTGGTTCGCCCCGGACGTCGCGACGACGACCAGTTCGCGCTCGGCCTTGGACAGTCCCTCGTCCGAGTCCATCAGCGCGTCGTGGTAGTCGAGGAAGGCCCGCAGCTCGCGGGGCCGCCGACCGAGGGCGCGGAAGATGTTCGGGACGAAGCCGGACTTCTCGGCGATCGCGCCGACGCGCTCGCGCAGGTCGTCGGGGAGGTCCGCGGGTTCGACGACGCCGAAGCGGCTCACATCGCTCATGTCCCGACCGTAGTGGGGATCAGCCCGGCGCACGGAAGGCGACGTGGCACTGCTGCTCGGTCACCGTCTTGATGTGCGCGACGGCGGGCTGCGCCTTCTGCTGCAGTGTGGCCAGCTCGTCCCGGTCGATCTTCTTAGGGTCGCCGCCGGTCTGCGCGAGCGAGCCGAGACCCTGCTCGGTGAGCTGCTGCACGGTCCGCCAGTCGGCGGCGAGCTCCGGCGGGGCGACGGCGACCAGGTCGTCGACCTGCCGGCGCACCGTGGCGCTCGCCTTCGCCACGCCGCCCTGGCCCGCCTGGGGTGAGGCCTGCTCGCCCTGCACCCGGGCCACGGTGTCGCAGTAGGGCAACGCCTCGACGGCCACCGTCGTGGTGGGTGCGGCGGGTGCCGAGGACGTGGTGGCCGGGTCGGCGGCGTCGCCCCCGCCGCAGGCCGCGAGCAGGGTGCCGGCCGCCAGCGCGAGCGCCGCGCAGGTCGCGCCCCGCGGCGTCCGCCCCGCCGTGGTGGGTGTCCTCATCCCGGGTGGTCCCCTCTCGCCCGCGCTGCCGCCTCGCGGACCGATGCTGACACCCCGGCCGTCGGCGCCCGGGGGTGGGTCGCCCGATGTGGGGAGGTGACGCGGGGTGAGGAGGTCTCCCGTGTCGCAGGCCGTCATGTCACAGTGACCGACATGCACGTGAGTGACGAACACCGGGCGATCGTCCGGCGCTGGTGCGCCGCACGCGTGCCCGAGTCCCAACGGGACGGCGTGCAGATCTCGTACTCGGAGCGCGCGGGCCGCATCACGCTGTCCTGCCGGCGCGCCCCGGTGTTCCCCGAGCTGGCCACCGAGTGGTCGACCGCGCCGATCGCGCAACTGCGCTACGACCCGGCCGACGGGCGCTGGGTGCTGCTGTGGCCGGACTCCGGCGGCCGGTGGCACCGCTACCCCGACGAGTCCAAGGCCACCTCGCCCGCGCCGCTGCTCGACATCGTCGACGCGGACCCGACCGGCATCTTCTGGGGGTGAGTCACCAGCCGGACCTCCCGACGATCGCCGCACGCGTCGCGGCGTTCGACCACGCCCACCGTCGGGAGGTCGACCCGGATACGCTCGCCGCGGTCCCCGGCCGCGACGGCGAGCTGCGGACGCCCCGTCGGGCGGCGGTCACCGTCGTCGTGCTCGACGACCCCGCCCGCGGCCCGGGGGTCCTCCTCACGCGCCGGACCTCGCAGCTGCGGGACCACCCCGGCCAGTTCGCGCTGCCCGGCGGATCGGTCGACCCCGGGGAGGACACGGTCACCGCGGCCCGCCGCGAGCTGGACGAGGAGCTCGGGCTCGCGCTCGGCGAGGACCGCGTCGTCGGCCTGCTCGACGACTACCCGACGCGCTCCGGCTTCGTCATCACCCCCGTGGTCATGACGGCCCGGGCGCCGCTGACGGAGCTGACGCCGTCGCCGGACGAGGTGGCGCGGACCTACCACGTCACCCTCGACGAGCTCGACGTCGAGCCGTACTACCTCGAGATCCCGGAGTCGGACCGTCCGGTCGTGCAGCTGCCGCTCGTGGGCCACCGCATCCACGCACCGACCGCCGCGGTCCTGCTGCAGTTCCGCGAGGTCGCGCTGCGTGATCGGCCAACGCGGGTCGACGGGCTCGAGCAACCGGTCTTCGCCTGGCGCTGACGACCTCGCGCGGTGACTGCCGAAACGTCGGGAGTACCCACTTCGTCGAGAACCCGCTCCTGGATCGTTGACGACG
>JAICLN010000269.1 GCA_025925615.1 Actinomycetospora sp.
GTGAGCACCACGCGGGAGTTCGTCCCGAGCCGGGAGAGCACCGTGAGCAGCACGTTGCGCTCGAGCGACTGGGCCTCGTCGACAATCACGAACGCGTCGTGCAGGGAGCGTCCGCGGATGTGGGTCAGCGGGAGCACCTCGAGCATGCCGCGCTCGATGACCTCCTCGACGACGTTGGTCGAGACGAGCGCGCCGAGGGTGTCGAACACCGCCTGCGCCCAGGGGGCCATCTTCTCGTTCTCGCCGCCGGGCAGGTAGCCCAGCTCCTGCCCGCCGACGGCGTACACCGGGCGGAACACGACGATCTTGCGGTGCTGCTGGCGCTCCAGGACCGCCTCGAGCCCGGCGCACAGGGCCACCGCGCTCTTCCCGGTGCCGGCGCGCCCGCCGAGGGAGACGATCCCGATGTCGGGGTCGGTGAGCAGGTCGATCGCGATGCGCTGCTCGGCGGAGCGGCCGTGCAGCCCGAAGACGTCGCGGTCGCCGCGCACGAGGCGGACCTGCTTGTCCGGCGTGACCCGGCCGAGCGCGGACGACCCGCCGCCGAGCAGGCGCAGCCCGGTGTGGCACGGCAGCTCGCGGGCCGCCTCGACGTCGGTCACGCCCTCGGCGAACAGGTCGGAGATCTCGCTCGGGTCCGCGGCGACCTCGGCCATCCCGGTCCAGCCGGAGAGGACGACGTCCTGGGCGTGGTACTCGTCGGCGGGCAGCCCCACCGCGGCCGCCTTCACCCGCAGCGGCATGTCCTTCGTGACGAGGGTGACCGAGAGGCCGTCCCGGGCGAGGTTCGCCGCGCACGCGAGGATGCGGGAGTCGTTCTCGCCGGTCCGGAAGCCGGCGGGGAGCACCGACGGGTCGGTGTGGTTGAGCTCGACGTGCAGGGTCCCGCCCTCGGGCGTGATCGCGATCGGCTCGTCCAGACGGCCGTGCGCGATCCGCAGGTCGTCGAGCAGTCGCAGGGCCTCCCGGGCGAACCACCCCAGCTCCGGGTGGTGGCGCTTCCCCTCCAGCTCGCTGATGACGACGAGGGGGACGACGACGTCGTGCTCGGCGAAGCGGGTGGGGGCCCACGGGTCGCTGAGCAGGACGGACGTGTCGAGAACGTAGGTGATCCCGACCCGCTGGGCCGGCGTCGGGGTGTGACCAGGGGTGCGCTCGCCGTCCGCGGCTACCGCGGGGGGAGTGACGACGCTGCCGGACACCGACGGGGGACGCACTGCGTGCTCTGCGCTCACGGCTACTCCCTCGGCGGTCGCGGCACCCACGACCACTTCTCCTCGACGGACGAGTCGGTCGGGATCAGGTCGCGATGCGGGCCCGATGACGCAGACCCCCGCCGGGGGATCTACCTCTCCGGTCCCGAGCGGGCGGACCGGGTGCCGGCCCTCCCGCCGAGCCCGCCCGGTCGACGACGCCGACGGCCGCCGGCGGCAGCGAGACGGGGACGGTGCCCGGCCTTCGCACCCCGGCGGTGCCGCGGCACCGCGATCCTGACCGACCCGTCACGTTCTCCGGCCTCCCCGGACGGTCCGCATCCGCTACGGCGCCGTCGACGCGGACGGTACATCGGCGGCCGGTCGTTGTCGCGCGCCGAACGTGACGAATTCGGGGCCTGCGTCATACGGTCGGTGACGTCGAGGAGCCCTCGACGGGTGAGGGGGACCGCTCGTCGCGTCGTGAGTCGTCGTCGCCCTGCGTGTCGGAAATCGTGCTCCCCGTGACCGATCCGCGCCGGAGCCGGTCCGGTGTCCACGGTTCGTCGAGCAGCCGCGCGAAGCGCGACCCGGCGGCCTCGTCACCCGGGCGGGCGGCGAGCCACCGGCGCACCAGCCCCGCGCCCTCGACGTAGGTCGTGGTGTGGATCCGCCAGCGGGCGTGGCCGAGGAACTCGAGCATCCGCCCGGCTCGCTCGTCGTCGATCAGGAGCCAGCGGCGCAGGTGGGCCCGCGCCTGCTCCTCACGGTCCACCCCCTGGCCGTCGTGCAGCAGCAACGTTGCGTCCTGACGGACGGCCGCCAACGGGACCATCGCGTCCTCGACCGCCTCCCCGAGCGCGCCCTCGCCCGCCGTCGTCGGGACCCCGGCACCGGCCAGGTGGCCGGCCGCCCACGTCCCCCATCCCGGCCCGACGACGGCGTCCAGCCCGCACTCCGCCGCACCCTCGGCCACCAGGCTCTGCGGGGTGCGCGCGAGGAAGAGGGTGCGCTCGGGAGCGGACGCGGCGGCGAGCTCGATGCGCGTCGTCTCGGTGTGGTGGCCGGGGTAGGCCTCGTGGGCGGCGAGCAGCGGCAGGTGCGCGCGCCGGTGTCCCGCATCACGGGAGACCTGCACGACCGACCGCCCCGGCCCGACGCGGTGCGCGAACCCCGCCCACGGGACGCCGGTGACGATCTCGAGGTCGACGCGCTCGCCGGCCGGCAGCCCGACCGCCTCCCGGGTGCGCTCGCGCAGCGCCGTCGTCATCACCGCGAGGCCCGGGTGCAGGTGCTCGGGGGCGACCCGGTCACGCCAACGGAACGCGGCGAGGACCCGGGGCAGCCGACGCGGTGTGGTGCCGAGGACCTCGGCCAGGCGGCGGTGCGCAGCGCGGTACGCGTCGGGCTCCCCGGGGGCGACCACGACGCCGAGGCAGCGCCGGATCTCGTCGACGACGCCGACCTCCTGGCCTCCGGCACGTGCGGCGATCACCTCGCAGGCCGCGAGCTGGGCGTCGAGGTACTCCGCACGGGCGGGGTCGGGGAACGCCCCGACGAGGCGGTGGCGCAGGGCAGTCGCGTCGCGGCGCAGGACGTCGGGGTCGGGGAAGGGTTCGGCCTCGACGCGGCGGGCGATCCCGGGGTCACCGACGAAGGCGTCCACGAGGCCCGGGGCCACGCGCCCGAGCCGCAGCCCGAGGGCCACGTAGGCCCGTGCGATCCCCTCGGGGTCGTCCTCGTCCACCGCGCCGGGACAGTACCCGTGAGAGGGGCCGGAACGCCCTCGGCGTGGACACCGCGTCGCTGGATACGACACCCGTGTGTCGAGGTCGGTGACGGATCGCGGCTGGATGCGCCACGTGGGGCGGCTCGGCCACCTCGATCACCGGTAGGCGCACTCGATTCGCGCACTCAAGTAGCGGTACGAATTGGTCGCCACTCGATCGGGGAATGGGCAATGCCCACGGCCAGGTGGGTTCGTTAAGTTTCACGTCATCGGCCACACCGTCCGTGAGGCCGAAACACACGAAAGCGGTCGCCCGTCCACCGGTCGGGAATCGCACTCAGACTGAGGGGAATTTCTTCGCATGCTGCTGAAGAAGGCGGGAATGGTCGTCCTGGCTGCGGGCGCGGGCATGGTGGCCCTGACGCCGGCCGCGTTCGCCGGTGACGCCCCCCAGGGGTTCACGTCGGAGAACGGCGGCCACAACTGGGACGGCGACCACCACGGCGACAAGGACCGCGACCACGGGCACCGCGGCCACCACGGCCACTGGGGCCACCACGGCTCGAGCGACCGCGACGCGTCGTCGACGTGCGGCAACGACGTCAACCAGCTCAACGCGTCGAAGTCCAGCGGCCTGATCAACGCCCTGAACGGCTCGCAGATCGCCGCGCCGATCAACGCCTGCTCCATCCTCGACAACAACGACATCCTCAAGAACGTCGGCATCGACATCCTCTGAGGCAGGTCCGCAGACGACCACGACGCGGGCTCCCGGGGCTCTCCTGGGAGCGCGAGCTCCGGGCCCGCGTCATGGCGACCCACGCGCACCGGCGCGTCCGTGCCCATCGGGGGATGGCACGGGCACGCCGGTGCGTGTTCGCGTGCGCGGAAGGAATTCAGCCGCCGTAGCGGCGGTGCCGATCGGAGTAGTCCCGCAGGGCGCGCAGGAAGTCGATGCGACGGAACTGTGGCCAGAACGCCTCGGTGAAATAGAACTCCGAGTACACCGACTGCCACATGAGGAATCCCGAGAGCCGCTGCTCGCCCGAGGTCCGGATGACGAGGTCGGGATCGGGCTGCCCGGAGGTGTACAGGTGCTCGGCGATGTGGTCGACGTCGAGGACCTCCGCGAGCTCCTCGATGGACGTCCCAGCCTCCGCATGGCGCAGCAGCAGCTTGCGCACCGCGTCCGCGATCTCCTGGCGCCCGCCGTACCCGACGGCGGCGTTGACCTGCATGCCCTCGCGGCCCTGGGTGCTCGCGGCGGCGACGGCCAGGCGTTCGGCCGTGGGCGCGGGCACGAGGTCGGGGTTGCCGACCACCCGCAGCCGCCAGCGCCGGTCCGGCGCCGCGAGCCCCTCCACCGCCGTCGCGATGATCTCGAGGAGCTGCTCGAGCTCGTCGCTGGGACGTCCGAGGTTGTCGGTCGAGAGCAGGAAGAGCGTCACCACCTCGACGCCGGCCTCGTCGGCCCAGTCGAGCATGTCGACGATCTTGCGGGCGCCCACCCGGTGCCCGTCGCTGGGGTCGGTGAGCCCGACCTCGCGCGCCCAGCGCCGGTTGCCGTCGAGGATGACGCCCACGTGTCGCGGGGGATGGCTGGCGACGACCCGGCGCCGCAGCCGTCGTTCGTAGAGCGATTCGGCGACCTCACGGATGTTGCGCCGGACACTCACGGGCGATCAGGTTACGCCGTCGAGGTCACGGATCGGAGCGTCGTCCCCACCCGGACGGGCGCTCCGATCACGCCCGCGCCGGTCACCCGGCGGTAGCGCGGCGTTCTCTCGGGCCGGAGCGCGCTCGCCTACCCTGGAGGGCGTGAGCCTCACCGCGTCGCCGACGCCACCCGCGTCGCCGGTCAAGCCCCGGCTGCGGGGCTGGCTGCACCTGTGGTCGTTCGCGGTCGGGATCGCGGCCGGCGCGACGCTCATCGCGCTGGCCGGCTCGACGGTCTCCGCCGCCGCCGCTGCCGCGTGCGCGGTCTACTCGGCGACCGTCCTCGGCCTGTTCGGGATCAGCGCGCTCTACCACCGGCGGTCGTGGACGTCGGTCCGCTCCCGCACGACGATGAAGCGGCTCGACCACGCGATGATCTTCATCTTCATCGCGGGGACCTACACGCCGTTCGCCGTGCTCGCCCTCCCCGAGCCGACCGGTCTGGTCGTCCTGTTCGTGGTCTGGTTCGGCGCGATCGGCGGCGCGACGCTCAAGCTCGTGCGTCCGCACGCCCCGCGGTGGGTCGGGGTGCCGTTCTACCTGGCACTGGGGTGGGTCGCGGTGTTCGTCCTCCCCGACCTCCTCCACCGCGGGGGCGTGGCGGCGCTGGTCCTGCTCCTCGTGGGCGGTGGCTTCTACACCCTGGGTGCGCTCTGCTACGCCTTCCGGCGCCCCGTCGGATGGCCCACGACGTTCGGGTTCCACGAGTTCTTCCACGCGGCCACCGTCGTCGCGGCCATCTGCCACTACATCGCGATCTGGCTGGTGCTCTACGCCTGATCGGTCGGGGTCTCGTCCTCGTCGTCGTCCCCGTCGAGCCGCGGGCCCCGCGCCCGGAGCTCGTCGACCGTGCTCATCGCCTCGCGCAGCTCGGCCAGCCACGGCTCGGTGTGGTCACCGACCAGGGCCACCGCCCACGCCAGCGCCTCCGAGCGCGACCGCGCGACACCCGCGTCGACGAGGGTGTCCAGCACCCGCCGCTCGGGCTGGCGCAGCCGCGTCATCACTGGGACCGACAGCGTCGTGAAGAGCTCCTCGACGCCGTCGTCGTCGTCGCCCTCGCCGCGGATTCGCGCACCCCAGGCCACCTTGCGCCCGTAGCGGTGCTCCGCCTGCCGGGCGATCTCCATGCGGTCCTCGCGGGTCTCCTCGCGGAACCGGCTGATCCGGCCGGCCGCGGTGGCCGCCCGGGCCGCGGGGTCGGCGTCCGGCGCCGACTCCGGCGCCGGCCGCTCGCCGACGAGCCGGATCTCCACCCCGGCGACGGTCACCGCCGGCGCCCCGGGGAACCACCCCGCGGGGA
>JAICLN010000329.1 GCA_025925615.1 Actinomycetospora sp.
CACCTGGCCTTCGCGTCCGGCGTCGGGAACAAGATCGTGCTCTTCGGGGCGCGCACCGGGCTCGACGGCATCGGCGGCGTGTCGGTCCTGGCGAGCGAGACGTTCACCGGGTCCGCGGGCGGCGGCGGGCACAAGAAGCTGCCGAGCGTCCAGGTCGGCGACCCGTTCGCCGAGAAGGTCCTCATCGAGTGCTGCCTCGACCTCTACCGCGCGGGCCTCGTCGTCGGGATCCAGGACCTCGGTGGCGCCGGACTGTCCTGCGCCACCAGCGAGCTCGCCAGCGCGGGCAGCGGCGGGATGGTCGTCGACCTCGACGCCGTCCACCTCCGCGCGAAGGACATGACGCCGGCCGAGATCCTCTCCAGCGAGTCGCAGGAGCGGATGTGCGCCGTGGTCACCCCGGACGACGTCGACGCCTTCATGGCGGTCTGCGAACGCTGGGACGTCACGGCCACCGTCATCGGTGAGGTCACCGACGGGGAGAACCTGCGCATCACCGCCGGGGGCGCCCTCGTCGTCGACGTCCCGCCCCGCACGGTCGCCCACGACGGCCCGGTGTACTCGCGCCCGGTCGCGCGGCCCGACAGCCAGGACGCGCTGGCGGCGGACACGACGGCGGGTCTGGCCCGACCGTCGACGCCCGCGGACCTGGCGGCGACGATCACCCGGCTCGCGGCGTCGCCCCAGCTCGCCTCCCGCGCCTGGGTCACCGACCAGTACGACCGCTACGTCCGCGGCAACACCACCGCCGCGACCCCCGCCGACGCCGGCGTGCTGCGCCTCGACGACTCCGGCGACCGCGGCATCGCGCTCTCGATCGACTGCAACGCGCGGTTCTGTCTGCTCGACCCCCGCGAGGGGGCCCGGCTCGCGCTCGCCGAGGCCGTCCGCAACGTCGCCTCGTCCGGGGCCCGCCCGGTCGCCGTCAGCGACTGCCTGAACTTCGGCTCCCCCGAGGACCCGGGCGTGATGTGGCAGTTCGCCGAGGCCGTGGACGGTCTCGCCCAGGGCTGCGCGCAGCTCGGGGTGCCGGTGACCGGCGGCAACGTCAGCTTCTACAACCAGACCGGCACGACGGCGATCCTCCCGACGCCCGTCGTCGGGGTCCTCGGCCTCGTCGAGGACGTCCACCGCGCCGTCCCGGCCGGCTTCGGGCCCGACCGCGACGCGGTGTGGCTGCTCGGCGAGACCCACGACGAGCTCGACGGCTCGGCCTGGGCCGGCGTCGTGCACGACCACCTGGGCGGACGCCCGCCGGCCTGCGACCTGGACGCCGAGGCCCGCCTCGCCGAGATCATGGCGCAGGGCGCGGCCGCCGGGCTTTTCTCCGGGGCGCACGACGTCTCCGACGGCGGGCTCGCGCAGGCGCTCGTCGAGTCGGCGGTCGTCTCCGGGCGCGGCGCGTCGGTGACCCCGCCCCCCGCCGCGGAGCCGCTGGACCTCGCGACGTTGCTGTTCTCCGAGTCGGCGGCGCGCATGCTGGTGACGGTGCCCGCGGCGGCCGAGGCGGACCTCGCCCGGCTCTGCGTCGACCTCGGCCAGCCGGCCGCGCGCCTCGGCGAGGTCGGCGGCGACGTGCTGGCGATCGGCGGGGTCGACGCGCTGGACGTGGCGGAGCTCGCGACGGCGTCGGCGGCGACGCTCCCCGCGGTGCTCGACGCCTGAATATCGGCGACGGTCCCCTGTCGGCGTGCCGGATGTGCTGCTGACAGACCTGACGTCAGGGTGGAGCCGTCCTCACAGGCGGCCGACCCGGGTACCCGAGACGACGACGGGGCTTTCCTCCCACTGGACGCAAGCCCTATCGGCGTGCTCCCCTCGATGCTCCGCTGACATGCGGAAGGGCCCGCTCAGCTGCCCAGCGCCGCCGTGAACGCCCGCGCGAACCGCCGGTAGCCCTGCCCGTTCGGGTGCGCGAGGTCCGGCCCGAACTCCCACGGGATCACCCCGTGCGTCGAGGCCTCCACCCGCGCCAGGCGCAGCCCGGGGTGGGCCGCCACGACCTCGCGCGCCACCTCCGACAGCCGTGCCCCCGCGACCCGCACCCGGCCCCGCTTGAGGTCGGGCACGTCCCCGACCAGCGACCCGGCCGGCAGCGCCCCGCACAGCTGGGTGAGCAGCCGCCGGTACTCCTCGGGGTCGGTCCCCCCGGAGGCGTCGTTGGTGCCGATCTCGAGCGCGATCAGCGTCCCGGGCTCGCCGCGCAGCGCCGCCTCGGGGACCTGCGGGAGCTGGTCGGCGAGCACGTCGGCCACCCCCGCCCCGCACATGCCGAGGCAGAGCACCCGCACCCGCGCTCCGGTGCGCTCCTCCATCGCGTCGGCCAGCCGGCCCGCCCACGAGGTCTCCGGGTGGATCGCACCGAGCCCCTGGGCCAGCGAGTCCCCGAGCGCGACCAGGAGCACGTCGCCCGGCGAGCGGCCCCGGCGGCGCCAGTAGGCCGCGTGGTCGGTCTCCATCGTCCCGGCCGCCGCGAGGCCCCGTGCCCACGCCGCGAGGACCAGCACCAGGAGCGCCCCGAGCGCACGTCGCAGCACCGGGCCAGCCCACCACGGACCACGGCGGCGCGCGCGACGACGGGCGCCTAGATTCGGGGCACCATGCCCTCACGTGCAGCCCCCGGCCCCGACGAGGTGCGCACCGCCCTGGCCGCCGTCGCGACCTGGGTGGACGCGCGCCCCGACGGTCCCGCTCCCGACGACGCCGTCCCCGCCCCGCCGCGCGCCGCCCGCGCCGCGGCCGTCCGCACCTCGCTCGCCGCGCTCGAGCACGTCGCTCCCGGGCGCAGCGTCGAGGTCCGTGTCCCACCCTTCGGGGCAGTACATTGCGTCGATGGGCCCCGCCACACCCGCGGCAACCCGCCGAACGTCGTGGAGACGGACCCACGGACGTGGTGTGCCCTCGCCCTCGGGCGGACCGGGTTCGACGCCGCCGTCGCCTCCGGTGCGGTCCGGGCGTCGGGTCACCGCGCTCCGCAGGTGGGCCGCTGGCTGCCCCTGGCCGAGGTCGCGGAGCCGACGGCGAACGGATCCGCCGCGGACGCCCCGTCGTGACCACCGAACGGGATCCCCGGCCCGTCGCGGCGACGCCACCGGCGGGCGACCCGCCGTCCTATGCTCACTCTGACCAGGGGGATGGTGACGCAGTGACACGACCGGCGTGGGCTCCGCACGAGGTCGACATCGACCGTCCGAGCGCCGCGCGCGTCTACGACTACTACCTCGGCGGCAGCCACAACTTCGCCGTCGACCGGGAGATGGCGCGCCAGGCGATCGCCGACTGGCCGGACCTGCCGCGGGTCCTGCAGGCCAACCGCGCGTTCATGCGGCGCGCCGTCCGCTACTGCGCCGCCCAGGGCATCGACCAGTTCCTCGACGTCGGCTCCGGCATCCCGACCGTGGGCAACGTGCACGAGGTCGCCCAGGCGGAGAACCCGGCCGCGCGGGTGCTCTACGTGGACATCGACCCCGTCGCGGTGGCGCACTCCGGCGCGCTGCTCGCCGACGAGCCGAGCACCGAGGTCGTGCACGCCGACTTCCTCGACGTCGACTCGGTGCTCGGCGACCCGGCCACGCGCTCGGTGCTCGACCTCGACCGACCGGTGGCGATGCTCGCCGTGGCCCTGCTGCACTTCGTCGGCGACGAGAGCCGGCCCGCCGATGTCCTCGCGCGCTACCGCGACGCGCTCGCGCCCGGCAGCCACCTGGTGCTCTCCCACGCGTCCGCGGACATCCTGCCGCCGACGCGGGCCGACGACCACGTCGCGCTCTACCGGCGCACGGCCACGCCGATGTCGATGCGCCCGCACGACGAGGTGCTGCGCTTCTTCGACGGCTTCACCCTGCTCGACCCCGGCGTCGTCGGGATCCCGTTCTGGCGCCCGGACGGCGCGGTCCCCGCCGGGGCCGAGCGCAACCCCGGGTACGCGGGCGTCGGGCGCCGTGACTGAGCCCGCCCGCATCGGGCTGGGCCGCCTGCACGCCCACCCCGACCGCGCCCACCCCGACCGCGCCCACCCCGACCACGCCCACCCCGACGACGACGGAGCCGCCGCCGATGCGCTGGCCCGCGCGTGGGCGGCGGAGGTCGAGGGCACCAGCTACGTCCCGATGGGCTCCGACGAGCTGGTCGAGTACCTCACCGAGATCAGCACGGCCCTCGTCGCGGCGCTGCGCCGCCGGCCGGCCGACACGGCCGTGGGCCTCG
>JAICLN010000132.1 GCA_025925615.1 Actinomycetospora sp.
GACGGCCCGGTCGGCCTCGCCGTCGGCGACCGCCTGGGCGGCGGCGAGGCCGAGCAGGGGGTAGGCGCGGTCGTCGTCGGCGTCCGGGATGCCGTGGTCGGTGACCTCGGCGACGCGCTCGTCGTCGCGCAGCATCGCGGCGAGGGTGTCCTTGAGGGCGAGGCCGGCGCTGTCGGCGGCGACGGCGATGCGGAGCTTCTCGGTCATCGGGTCCCCCCGCACCGCGTGGCGATCTCGTGGCCCGCGGCGGTGGCCATGAGGGCGAACGACGTGGCGCCCGGGTCGGCGCTCCCACGGCCCCGGTCCCCGAGCCGGGCGGCGCGGCCCACGGCGGGGGTGAGGTCGGCGGTCCGGTCGGCGGCGGCGGTGGCCGCGTCGGCGGCGCGCTGCCAGGCGGTGGGGACGTCGTCGTCGGGATGGTCCCGCAGCGCCGACGTGAACGCGTCGAGGGCGTCGACCATGGTCTTGTCACCCGGGCGGGCGCCACCGAGGTCGGTGACGGCGGCCTGGGCGGAGGTGACGGCGTCGGCGAGGGCCGCGGTGGTGACGGCGGTGTCGCCGTGCGCCTGGAGCCGGGCGCCGGTCTCGGTGAGGAGCACCCCGAAGAGGGCGCCCGAGGCGCCGCCGGCCGCGTCCGCGAGCGCGGTGCCCGCGGCGAGGAGGGCGGTCCCGACGTCGTGGGCGGTATCTGTGGTCCCCCCGGCCGTCCGGGCGGCCGCGACGGCGGCGCGCATCCCGCGGACGATGCCCTGGCCGTGGTCGCCGTCGGCGGCGACCGCGTCGAGCCGGCCCAGCTCGTCCTCGTGCTCGGTGACCGCGGCCAGGGCGGCGGTAAGGGCGGCGGCCGCGATCCCGCCGGCGTCGGGGTCGGTGTCCTCGAGATCGGGGATCGACGACGTGGCTTTCCTGCCACCGGATGCAAGCAATTCAGGGGAGCACGCCGATAGGGCTTCGCTGGCACCGGAAGCCAGGGTCCCGCCCGCCGGGAGCCGGAAGCCCGGCGTCTCGCACGGCGCGTCGTACAGGGCGGCCAGCTCGTCGTCGAGCGGCATCAGGGAGAGCGAGAGCCCCGCCATGTCCATGCTCGTGACGAACTCCCCGACCTCCGGACGGTGCGGCGTCAGCCCCGCCTCGCACAGCCGGGCGTGCACCCGGCCGTAGGTGACGAAGAGGTCCTCGTAGGTCGTCGAGCCCAGCCCGTTGAGCAGGACCGCGACCCGGCCGTCGCCGACCTGGGGCACCTGGGGGAGGAGCTGGTCGACGAGGGCGTCGGCCAGCTCGTAGGCGTCCATCGCGGCCGCGGTGCGCATCCCGGGTTCGCCGTGGATCCCCAGGCCCAGCTCGATCGAGCCCGGTTCCACGGTGAACAACGGGTCGCTCTGGCCGGGCAGCGTGCAGCCGTCGAACGCGGCCCCGAAGGTGCGGGTGACCTCGTTGGCCCGCTCGCCGGCCGCCATCACGCCGTCGAGGTCGTCGCCGCGCTCGGCGGCGGCGCCCAGGACCTTGAAGACGAAGAAGTCGCCGGCCACACCGCGCCGGTCGGCGGCCCGCTCGGCCGGGGCGCTCGCGACGTCGTCGGTGACGATCATCTGGCGGGCCTCGATCCCCTCGGCGGCCAGCCGGCGCCCGGCGAGCCCGAAGTGCATGACGTCGCCGGCGTAGTTGCCGTAGGAGAAGACCACGCCCGCCCCGCCGTCGACGGCCTTCGCCGTCCGGTAGGCCTGCTCGGCCGACGGGCTGGTGAAGACGTCCCCGACGACGGCCGCGTCGGCCAGGCCCGGCCCGACGAGGCCCGCGAACGCCGGGTAGTGCCCGCACCCGCCGCCGACGATCACCGCGACCTTGCCGGGCCGGGGCGCGGCGTTGGAGAGCACGCCGAACGCGTCGGGCGCGCGTCGCACGGTGCGCGCGTAGGCGGCGCACATCCCGTCGACCCAGCGCTCCTTGAACGTCGCGGGGTCGGAGAGCGTGGTGAGGGTCGCCGTGGTCATCGCGCCACCTCCGTGGTCAACCCGTCGAGCAGCGCGAGGATCTCCCGGCGCGCCGAGGAGACGTCGTCGGCGACACGCGCGGCCAGCTCCATCGCGTCGGGCTTCGGTGGGTAGGTGGGGTTCGGGATCGCGACGACGGTCATGCCCGCGGCGGCCGCGGCGCGGATCCCGTTGCTGGAGTCCTCGACGGCGACGCAGCCCTCGGGCGCGGCGTCGAGCCGGCGGGCGGCCTCGAGGTAGACGTCGGGGCCGGGCTTGCCGCGCGCGACCTCGGCGGAGGAGACGGTGGCGCCGAAGGACGAGGTGAGGTCGTTGCGGGCGAGCACGGCGTCGACCAGCCGCCGGGGCGCGGAGGTGGCCAGGGCGACGGGCACCCGGCCGGCGACCTCGCGCACCATCGCGACGGCGCCGTCGTAGGGCTCCATCCCGCCGCCGTCCAGCTCGATGACCATCTCGTCGACGACGGCGCGCTCACAGGTCGCCGCGTCGTCGTGCCCGCCCGCGCGCTCGGCGAGGTAGGCGGACCACTCGGGGGCGCTCATGCCCTGCACGTGCGCGGTGTCCCCGGCGGTCCAGGTGACGTCGTGGCGGGCGGCGTACCGGGTCCAGCACTCCTCCCACAGGTGCTCGCTCTCGAGGAGCACGCCGTCGAGGTCGAAGACCACCGCGGTGGGGCCCGGGGGTGGGTGGACAGTCATCGTCGATCTCCTCCCAGCATGCATGAGAAGTTAACATTCAAAATGTGATCACGGAAGAGGCGAACGTGAACGGGTTCACGCCGTCCTGGCGAGGCCCGTCGCCGGAGTGCACGGGCATCGGCGATGCTGGGCCGGTGAGCAGCGAGACCCCCACCCGCGCGGTCCACGCGCGCACGACCCGACAGCAGCGGATCGTCGACCACGTGCTGGCCAGCGGGTCGGCGAGCGCGGCGGAGCTCGTCGAGCTCACCGGCGTCAGCCTCATGACGGTGCACCGCGACGTGGACGAGCTGGTGCGCCGCGGGCTCGTGCGCAAGTACCGGGGCGGGGTCTCGGCCCAGCCGACGTCGGTGTTCGAGGCCCACTCGGAGTACCGCCGGGCGGTGCGGCTGCGGGAGAAGAGCGTGATCGCCGCGGCCGCGCTGGCGATGGTCGAGCCGGGCTCGTCGATCATGGTGGACGACTCGTCGACGGCGTTGACGCTGGTCGAACGCCTGCACGAGGTCGGTCCGCTCACTGTCGTGACCAACTACCTGCCGGCGATCGCGCTGCTCAAGGAGATGGCCGAGATCCGGCTGATCGCCCTGGGCGGGGACTACTCGCGCACCCACGACTCCTTCGGCGGCATCGGCTGCGTCGAGGCCGTCGCCGCGATGTCGGTCGACGTGGCCTTCGTGTCGACGTCCTCGATGACGGGGTCGATGACCTACCACCAGGAGCAGGAGATCGTCGTGGTCAAGCGGGCCATGCTCGACGCCGCGGCCCGCAGCGTCCTGCTCATGGACTCCGGGAAGGCGCCGCGCCGCGCCCTGCACCAGTTGCGGCCCCTCTCGGCGTTCGACGACCTCGTCGTCGACTCCGGCGTGCCCGAGGACCTGCTGCTCGAGATGCGCGAGCACACCCACGTCACGGTCGCGGAGGACGGTAACTAACAGGTAGGGCTTGTGAAATTAACAGAGTCGCTGATAGATGTGAGGCGCCGCACAACGGAGTAAGGGGCGCTGACATGAGCACGACATCACCCGCCGGCACGGCGGCGGACGAACCGCTCACCGGCATCGAACGGTGGGGCATCCCGTACCCGCTGCGCTGGGGGTTCGTCGGCGTCCTGATCTTCATGATCGGCGACGGCGTCGAGACCAGCTTCCTCTCCGCGTTCCTCGCCGACCCGACCGGCGGCGGGCTCTCCGGCAGCCAGGCCTCGTTCGCGACCGTGACGCTCTACGGGGTCGCCGCGCTCGTGGCGTCGTGGTTCTCCGGGACGCTGTCCGCGATCTGGGGCCCGCGCCGGGTGATGTGGCTGGGCGCGGCCATCTGGGTCGTCATGGAGCTGGTGTTCCTGTTCATCGCCATCCCGACCCAGAACGCGCCGCTGATCGTCACCGTCTACGCGGTCCGCGGCCTCGCCTACCCGCTGTTCGCCTTCTCGTTCCTGGTCTGGATCCAGACGATCGCCCGGCCCCGCATGCGCGGGTCCGCGGCCGGCTGGTTCTGGTTCGCCTTCACCGGCGGCCTGCCGACCCTGGGCGCCGCGTTCGCCGCGATCTGCGTGGGTCCGCTGGGCATCAGCGAGTACGCCACGCTCGTGGCCTCGCTCGTGCTGGTCGCGATCGGCGCCCTGATCGGGTGCTTCGCGGTGACCGAGCCGCGAGGGCTGCTCCCGATCGCCGACGAGACCGTCGCCCACCCGCGCAGCCTGCGCCGCCTGACCGAGGGCATCGACATCCTCTGGCGGGACAAGCGCACCATCGCGGGCTTCTTCGTCCGTCTCGTCAACACCGCCCCGCAGTACGGCTTCTTCGCGATGTTCCCCTTCGTGTTCGGCCCGGACACCCCGGGCGGCGGGTTCCTGACGACGGCGCAGGTGGCGGTGCTCTCGACCGTCGCCTACGCGGCGAACATCGGCGGCAACCTCTTCTTCGGGGTGTTCGGCGACCACTTCGGGTGGCGGCGCACGGTCACCGTCTTCGGCTGCCTGGGCTGCGCGGTCGCCACCCCGCTCTGGTACTTCGGCGCGATCGCCTCGCAGAGCTTCCTCTTCACCGCGATCCTGGGCGCCGTGTACGGCATCGTCCTGGCGGGCTTCGTGCCACTCTCGGCGCTGATGCCCTCGATGGTCACGCCCAAGGACAAGGGCGCCGCGCTCGCCATCCTCAACACCGGCGCCGGCGGCGCGGCCCTGCTCGGCCCGCTCACGGTCACGGCCCTCTTCCCGCTCTTCGGCGGCGGGGGCGTGGCGATCGCCTACTGCCTGATGTACCTGGTCGTCGCCGGCGTCTCGCTGGTCATCCGGTCCGACATCGACCCGGGCGTGGCGCGCCACGCCGAGACGGTGGGTGCCTGACCCGTGGCGGACGACGGCGGACGGGTCTGGATCGGGGTCGACCTCGGCACGCAGAGCGTCCGCGCCGTGGCCGTCGACGACGACGGCGCGGTGCGGGCCGCGGCCTCCCGGCCCCTCGCGAGCCGCCGCTGGACCGGCGACGACGGGTCCGCCCGGCACGAGCAGGACCCCGCGGCGTGGTGCGCGGGCGTCGACGCGGTCCTGGCCGACGTCGTCGCCGGGCTCGCCGCCGACGGGACGGAGGCGGCCGCGGTGGCCGGCCTCGCCGTCGACGGGACCTCGGGCACCGTCGTGCTCGCCGGCGCGGACGGCACGCCGCTGACCCCGGGCGTCATGTACGACGACGCCCGGGGTCGGGTGTGCGCCGGGCCGGTGCGCGCGGCGGGGGCGCCGCTGTGGGCGGAGCTCGGGTACCGGATCGGCGAGACGTGGGCCCTGCCGACCGTCCTCGCGCTCGCCGCCGACCACCCCGGCGCCCACATCCGCCACCAGACCGACATGGTCACGGCCCACCTCGTCGGCGGCCCCACCGCGACCGACTCCTCCACCGCCCTCAAGACCGGGTACGACCTGCTCCGCGACCGCTGGCCCACCGAGGTCCTCGACACGCTCGGTCTCGATCCGGCGCTCCTGCCCGACGTGATCGCCCCCGGTGCCCTCCTCGGGTCGGTCGGGGCGGAGACCGCGGCGCGGACCGGGCTCGTCGCCGGCACGCCGGTCCACGCCGGGATGACCGACGGGTGCGCGGCGCAGCTCGGCGCGGGTGCGGTCGGCCCGGGGGAGTGGAACGCGGTGCTCGGCACCACCCTCGTCGTCAAGGGCGTCACCACCGAGCTGCTGCACGACCCCGGCGGGACCGTCTACTGCCACCGCGGCCCGCAGGGCGGGTGGTGGCTCCCGGGCGGGGCGTCCAACGTCGGCGCCGCCGTCCTGTCCGACGTCGTCGACCCGGACCGCTTCGACGCCGTGACCGCCGCGCTGGAGGACGACCCGCCGCGGGAGGTGCCGGTGGTCCTGCCGCTGCGCGGGCGGGGCGAGCGCTTCCCGGTGGACGCGCCGGACGCCGTCGGATTCTGGCTCGACGGGGACCGGCCGCGGCCCCTCGACGAGCTCGCGGCCGCCGTAGGGGAGTGCGCCGCCTTCGCCGGGCTCGCCGAGGGTGTGGCGTTCACCGAGCGACTGGCGTTCGAGCACCTGGGGAAGCTCGGGGCCGACGTGTCGGGAACGCGGGTGATCAGCGGCGGCGCCACCGCCAACCGCTGGTGGAACCGCCGCCGGGCGGCCGCGCTGGGCGTGGCGCTGGTGCGGCCACGGGCCGCCGAGCCCGCCGTCGGGATGGCGCTGCTCGCGCGGGCCGGGGTCGACGCCGCGGGGCGCGAGCCCGACGTCGTGGCCGCCCGCGACGCCATGGTGCACCCCGCCGAGACCTACGAGCCGTGTCCCGACGATGCTCTCGAGGAGCGCTACGGCCGCTTCCGGGGCGCACTCGAGGCGCGGGGGTGGACGTGACCGAGCTCGTGCTCGTGCGCCACGGGGAGACCGAGTGGCACGCCGGGAACCGGTACGCGGGGCGCTCCGACGTCGCGCTGACCCCCCGCGGGAAGGCCCACGCCGAGGAGCTCGCGCAGTGGGCGGCCGGGGCCGGCCTGGACGCGATCCTCTGCTCGCCGCTCTCCCGCACCCGGGCGACGGCGGCCCCCGCGGCCGCGGCGACGGGTCTCGACGCCGTGGTCGACGACCGGCTGATCGAGGTCGACTTCGGGGCGGGCGAGGGCCTGACGCGGGCCGAGATGGCCGAGGAGTTCCCCGAGGGCCTCGCGGCGTTCCTCGCCGCGCCCGCGTCGTGCCCGCTGCCCGGCGGCGAGCCCGGAGCGGACGCGGTCGCCCGCGCGCGGCCGGCGCTCGACGACGCCTGCCGCGCCTGGCCGGGACGGGTGCTGGTCGTCGCGCACCAGACGCTGCTGCGGCTGCTGCTCTGCGACCTCCTCGGGCTCCCGCTCGACCACTACCGGACGGTCTTCCCGCGGCTGGAACCGGTGGCCCGCACCGTCGTCGTGGTCGGGGGCGCCGGACCGGCCGGATTGCGTAGCCTCAACGCGGCGGGGCCCGCCGGGGTGCCCCCGACGGAGGAGCCTCGATGGCGCAGGTGAGGGCCCTGGCCCGCCGTACGATCGCCGCCGACCCCGCGAAGGTGCTGGCGGCGCTGGCGGACTACCGGGAGGTCCGTCCCTCGATCCTGACCGAGCACTACCGCGACTACCGCGTGGAGTCCGGGGGCGACGGCGCCGGGACCGTCGTGCACTGGGTGCTGCAGGCGACGTCGAAGCGCCAGCGCGACCAGCTCCTCGAGGTCTCGACCGCCCCCGGGGGTGGCGTCGTCGAGACCGACCGCAACTCCAGCATGGTGACCACCTGGCGCGTCCGGCCCGAGGGCCCGGCCGCCGCGACGGTGGAGGTCGAGACCCGCTGGAACGGTGCGGGCGGCGTCGGCGGCTTCTTCGAGCGGATGTTCGCGCCGAAGGGCCTGCAGCGCATCCACGGCGCCGTGCTCGAGAACCTCGAGCGCCGGGTCGTCCCCGGCGGGCAGCGCAGCGCCGGGTAGTCGTCAGGCCGGGGGGATCACTCCAGCGCCGCGCCGAAGTAGACCTGGGTCTCGACGACGCGCCCGTCGCGCACCGTCAGGACCTCGGTGTTGCGGTGCCGGGCACCGCTGCGGAGCTCGTAGACGTAGCGCACGAAGACCTCGCCGGGGGAGACCTCGACGACGTCGACGAGGTCCTGGGTCCGCACCCGGTCCGCCGTCGGGAAGCAGCGGCGCAGCCACTCGTCCCGCCCGATCGGCTCGTCCTGCGGGCTGGTGAACACGAAGTCCTCGCCGAGCAGGGCGGTCGCCGCCGCGGCGTCCTGGGCGAGGTAGGCCGCGAAGAGCGCGCGCACGGTGCTCGCCGGTGTCTGCGGCGTGATCTCCTCGACCAGGGTGATCTGGGTGCCCTCCGGGTCGGAGAAGGTCACCGCGTGGATGAAGTCCGGCACGGTCCACACCTCGGGTACCGCGACGCCGGCGAGGAGCATGCGGTCCCGCTCGGCGCGCACGTCGCCGACGGCCAGCGTCACCGAGGACGACCCGGCGCGCGAGGCGTCCTCGACCAGCTGCAGCGCACCACCGCCGGGCACGTGCCACTCGGCACACCCGGGCATCGGCACGCGGTCGGGCCGCCGGTCGAACACCGTCGTCCAGAAGTCCTGCGATCCCGCCCAGTCCTTGACCAGGACCCCGGCGAGCACGTTCGTCGTCGTCATGAGCTCTCCTCGGTCGCGGAAGTACTGAAAACGTACCAACAAGTCCTCGGGAAGAGTCAACCCTGCGGGTCCGATAGGCTCGGGCGCATGGTGGAACGGCTCGCGGCGCGGCTCGGCATCTCGCAGATGCGTCTGCTGATCGGCGGCTGGGTCCTCGCCGCGGTCCTGCTGCTCGCCGGTCTGGTGCTCGTCCTGCGCGGTTCGACGATCGTCGGCGCCGTCGTCTTCTTCCTCGGCGTCGTCGCCTCGATGACCGTGGCCGTCAACCTCCTGCGCCTCCGGGCCGGTGAGCACGCCCTCGAACGGCCCGAATAGCACTCCACTGGGTGAACTCATGTGGTGATCGAGGGTTTTCGCTGGACGCGGACGTGTTCCGTGCCTCACCGTTGTCCCACCGACGGACGGTTGGTGTCGGTGTTCGGGGAACACCGACTGCCGAGGTCGGTGGCGGTCGCTGGGGAGCGGACCGCCGCCGGCCCCGGCTCCTCGGCTCCCGTGCTCCCGTGACGTCGCCCGGGAGGATCAGGTCCCGGTCACCCGGTAGAGCCGCTGCGCCCCGCGGATGCCCTTGAACCGCCGCGGCGCCGCGACCCGCCACCGGAACTCGGCGTCCGGACCGATCTGGCCGACGACGGCATCGTGCACCGCCGCGGTCACCACGACCTGGCCGGGCCTCGCCGTCGTCGTGACCCGCGAGGCGAGGTTGACCGGCGGGCCGAACCAGTCGCCGGCGCGGGGCACCCCGACCCCCGTCGCGAGCCCGACCCGCACGGCCGGGCGCCCGTCGTCGGCCTCCGCCCAGCGCCGCGCGAGCTCCACCGCCGCCCGGACCAGCGCGACGGTGTCCGAGGACACCAGCATCACCGCGTCGCCGATCGTCTTCGCGAGCCGGACGGGACGGACCACGACCTCGGTCGCGCACTCCGCGAGCTGCTCGGCGACGTCCGAGAGCTCGGTCGCCGACACGTTCTCGCCGAGGTCGGTGAACCCCACCAGGTCGGCGAAGCACACCGCCATCTCCTGCGCGCCCTGCATCCGGCCGGACGAGGAGCCCTCGACCGCGACGGCGTGGGAACGGATGCGGTCCGCGAGGGCGACCGCCACCAGGTGGGTCAGGTGCAGGGCGTCCTGCTCGGCGAACCGGCGGGCCTCGATGGCGTACCGCAGCGCCGTCTCCGGCTCGGGCTCGCCCGCCGCGAGCAGCGCCTCCCCGATGAGGGAGCCCAGCGCGTCGGCCATGTTCAGCACGCCCCGCCCGATCGCGCGGACCACCGGCAACATCTCGTCGTCGCCGAACCCGAGCGCCCGGTAGCCCTCGATCCGCTGGGCGATCTCGGCGTCCTCGTCGGTGTAGATCTCCTCGTCGGGATCGGCCGACACCGGGCGGCCCAGGGCCCGGAACCACTTCGCGATGATCTCCTGGTCCTGCCCGGTGTGCGCGCAGATCGAGGTCATCGACCAGCCGTCCTCAGGGTCGAGCGTGCGCTCGAGCAGCAGCAGCCCCAGGCGGTCGGCCTCGATCGCCTCCCGCATCGTCTC
>JAICLN010000146.1 GCA_025925615.1 Actinomycetospora sp.
GCCGCTGACCGTGCGGTGATCGTCGGCGCTCTCAGATTCGGGCGATCACCCGAATCCAGACCCCTAGCGTCCCGACCCGTGCAACCGGCGACGCAGCCTAGATCGAGACGGCAGGCGGTGTGGACGGCGCTCACGGTCCTCGTGCTCGTGGGTCCGGTGGTCCTGACCGCCTGGCGCAGCGAGGGCCGGCCGCTCTCGGTGGCCCTGGTCGCGGTGGGCGTGGTCGCGCTGGTGACGACGGGCGTCGCCATGACCGCCCCGTCGCGGATCCGCGGGCTGACGGCGGCGTTCGGGATCGACCGGGTCATCGCCGGCCACCGCTGGCTCGGGATCGTCGCGATCGCGGCGGCCCTGATCCACCTGGTGATCGCCGTGGTCCGCTCGCCGAAGCTGCTGAACCCGTTCGCGGCCTCCCTGTCGATCCAGTGGGGGTGGCTGGCGATGGCGGCGATGCTCACGGTCGGGCTGGTCGCCGCGGTGGGACGGCGGTCCGGGCGCCGCTACGAGCTGTGGGCCGGGGTCCACGTCCTGCTCGCCGCCGCCGCGATCGTCCTCGCGGCGCTGCACTTGCTCTGGCTCGGGCACCTCGTGTCCGACCCGGTGCTGCGGCTCGTGCTCTCGGCGCTCGCCCTCGCCCTGCTCGCGGTGCTGTTCCTGCGCTGGGTGTGGCGCCCGCTGTTCTCCGCGAACGGCGCCTACGTCGTCTACGGGGTGCGCCCGGAGGGACCGTCGACCGCCACGCTCGTCCTCGCCCCCGTCCACCTGCACCGGGGGTTGCGTTTTCACCCCGGGCAGTTCGTGTGGCTGCGGCTGCGCCGCTCGGTCCTCGGGACCGAGGAGCACCCCTTCACGATCGCCTCCTCGGCGCGGGTGACCGGGCGGATGGAGCTCACCGTGCGCGACAGCGGGGACTTCTCGGCGACCCTCGCGGCCTTGCCGACCGGCGCCCGCGTCTGGCTCGACGGCCCGCACGGGGCGTTCACCTCCGCCCCGGAGGCGCCCGGGCTGGTGCTGGTCGCCGGCGGGGTGGGGATCACGCCGATGATGTCGATGCTGCGCACGCTCGCCGAGAGCGGGGACGGTCGCACCCACCGCCTCGTCGTCGCGCAGCGCCCCGACGAGCCGCTCTTCGAGCCCGAACTGGCCTCGCTCGCCCGCCGTCTCGACCTGCACGTGACCCGGACCGCAGGACGGCGGGTGGACGCGCCGATGCTCCACGGCGTGCTGCCGCCCGAGCCGGTGCGCCACCGGCTCGACTACTTCGTCTGCGGCTCGCCCTCGCTGCTCGCCGGCTCGCTCGCGGCCCTCGAACAGCTCGGCGTCCCGGCCGAGCGGGTGAACACCGAGCAGTTCGGCTGGTCGGGCCCGCTGCCGATCGGCGGACCGGACCGTCGGCGCACCGACGCGGGCTGACCAGGAGCCGATCCGGGCCACCCGGCACGCTGGTGGGGTGATCGCCGCGACGGGTGCCGGGGTCCGGCGCTACGTCGTCGCCGGACCGTGGACCGTCGGCTACCTCGTGGTGCTCCTGGCCGTGCACGCCGGGATGTCCTGGTCCGACCCGGCGGCGTTCGTGGCCTGGGCGAGCACGAACGTCACGAACCTCGGGGCCCACCCGGTCGGTGCGCTCGTCGCGAGCGCGCTGATCGTCAACGGCCCGCTGCTCGACCCCGGCACCCTGATCACGCTGTGGCTCGGGGTGGGGGTGGCGCTGTGGTGCGTGGAGGCCCGGCACGGCCCGGTGCGCGCGGCGGTGGTGTTCCTGGCCGGGCACGTCGGCGCAACGCTGCTGGTCCTGCCGGTGATCCTCGCGGCGATCCGCGCGGGCCGGTATCCCGTGGAGGTCCGGACCGCGGTCGACGTCGGGATCAGCTACGGAGCGCAGGCGGCCCTCGCGGCCGCCCTCGTCGCGCTGCCGCGGTGGGCGTGGGCGCCGTGGGTGGTCTTCGTGGTGGGCTGGCCGCTGCTCGACGCGGACTGGTCCGGGCTGCTGCCCGACTTCACGACGGTCGGGCACCTCATCGCGGCGGCCATCGGGTTCGCGCTCGCCGCCACGCTGCTCAGTTCGCCCTGACAGGCTGTGCGTGCGTTCCCGTGCCCAGAGACGGGAACGCACACACGAGAGCGGAGCTCGAACCGTGGCAACCACCGTGGCCGACCAGCTCGTCGAGGTCCTCGCCCAGGCCGGGGTCCGGCGCATCTACGGGCTGGTCGGCGACAGCCTCAACCCGATTGTCGACGCCGTCCGGCGCTCCGGCGGGTCGGAGCAGGGCGGGATCGACTGGATCCACGTGCACAACGAGGAGGCGGCTGCCCTGGCCGCGTCGGCCGAGGCGCAGCTCACCGGGCAGCTCGCGGTCTGCGCGGGCAGCTGCGGGCCGGGCAACACCCACCTCGTCAACGGGCTCTACGACGCGCACCGCTCCGGCGCCCCGGTGCTGGCGATCGCCTCGCACATCCCGTCGGTCCAGATCGGCACGAACTACTTCCAGGAGACCCACCCGACGGCGTTGTTCGCCGAGTGCTCGTCGTGGGTCGAGCTGATCTCGGCCGCGGCCCAGATGCCGCGCCTGCAGCGGATCGCGATGCAGACCGCGCTGGCCGACGGCGGGGTGTCGGTGATGGTCGTGCCCGGCGATGTCTCGGCGGAGCCCGCCGCCCACCCGACGGGCACCGGCGACCTCGTCGCCCCGTCCTCGGTCGTCGTCCCCGCCCGCGACCGCGTCGAGGCGCTCGCCGCGCGCGTCGACCGCGCCGAGACGGTGACGTTGTTCGTCGGCGCCGGTGCCCGCGACGCGCGGACGGAGGTGCTCGAGCTCGCCGAGAAGATCAAGGCGCCCGTCGGGCACTCGCTCGGCGGCAAGGAGTGGATCCAGCACGACAACCCGTACGACGTCGGGATGAGCGGGCTGCTCGGGTACGGCGCCTGCTACGAGGCCTCCCACGAGGCCGACCTGCTCGTGCTGCTCGGCACCGACTTCCCCTACGCCGGGTTCCTGCCGCAGGCCCACACCGTGCAGGTCGACCGCGACGGCCGGCACCTCGGGCGGCGCTCGGTCCTCGACCTCGGGGTGGAGGGCGACGTCGGCGAGACCCTGCGGATGCTGCTGCCGCTGATCACCGAGACGACCGACCGGACGTTCCTCGACCGGATGCTGTCCCACCACGCCGACGCGCTCGAGCACGTGGTGGAGGCCTACACGGCCAAGGTCTCCGAGCGGACCCCGATCCACCCGGAGTACGTCGCGGACGTGCTCGACGACGAGCTGGCCGACGACGCCGTCGTCACCGTCGACACCGGCATGTGCAACGTGTGGGCGGCGCGCTACATCAGCCCGACCGGGCGGCGGCGCATCCTCGGCTCCTTCCGCCACGGCACGATGGCGAACGCGCTCCCCCACGCCATCGGCGCGGCCACCGCGTTCCCCGGGCGGCAGGTGGTGTCGATGTCCGGCGACGGCGGGCTCACCATGCTGATGGGCGAGCTGCTCACCGCGGCGGAGCACGACCTGGACCTCACCGTGGTCGCCTTCAACAACGGCGCGCTCGGGATGATCCGGCTCGAGATGATGGTCGCGGGCTACCCGTCGTTCCAGACCGACCACGGGCCGGCCGACCTCGGCGGCATCGCCCGCGCCGCCGGGCTGCACGCCGTCAGCGTCTCGGACCCCCGCGAGCTCCGGACGTCGTTGCGCGAGGCGCTGGCCCACCGCGGACCCTCACTGGTGGACGTGCGCACCGACCCCGACGCGCTGTCGATCCCGCCGCACATCACCGCCGAGCAGGTCCGCGGGTTCGCCCTGGCGGGCATGCGGACGGTGCTCGCCGGCGGCGTCGGCAAGATGGCGACGCTGGCCCGCGCGAACCTGCGCTCGGTTCCCCGGCATCCGCTCCGATAGATGGGCGCGCTCCGCGCCTCCCGGCACGATTCCGACATCGGATCTCCCTTTCGGCGAGAGCGCCGCACCTCCCCGTAACAATGATTCCCCGGGCGCCGATCCGTGATGGACGCGGCACCTCCGTCCCGGAGTTGTCGCACTCCATTCACGGACAGCACCGGGGCCAGCGGGGGTGGGCCTGGCTCGATGCGGACGGAAATCGCGGTCTGGCAAGAGGCAGATCCGCGAGCCCGTTCCGGGGAGGAAGAGAATGAGCGTACGTGTGCGACCCCGATGGGCCTTGGTGGTCCTGCTGACCGCGTCGGCTGTCCTGGTCTCGTGGACCGGCGCCGCGCAGGCCGCGGCCGGCCTGGTGTGGCAGTCGGACTTCACCGGCAGCGGGTTCACCGCCTTCAAGTCGACGCCCTGGAACAACGTGGGGGCCGCGGCCCCGGTCCTCGTGACCAGCACGGTGAACGCCCCGGCGAAGGCCGCACGGTTCACCGTCCCGGGCGGCGGCACGCGCTCGGAGATCGAACCGAACGTCGTCAACTTCACCGAGGGGTCCGACTACTACTTCGGGGACTCCTTCACCCTGCCCGCGACGTTCCCGGTCAACGAGACCAGCTGGCAGGTCATCACGCAGTGGAAGAACGCCGACAACGGCTCCCCGCCGGTCGAGCTCAAGATCGGGCACGGGAACGTGATCCTCGACGGCGGGTACGGCTACCCGAGCGGCCCCGCGGGCAGCAAGTACTGGACGCAGACCCTCGCGCCGGCGACGACCGCCCAGCAGACGACGGTCGTGCTGCACATCCACTTCTCGTCCAACCCGACCCTCGGCAGCATCGACGCCTGGGTCGGCGGGACGCAGGTCCTCACCAACTACCACCCGGTCAGCGGCACCCTCTACCCGACGGCGAAGAAGACCAAGGCCTCGGCCACCCAGGCGAAGGCCCAGCGGAACGCGCTGGCGAAGACGCCCCAGCCCAAGGACACCCCGAAGGAGCCCGCCGCCTCGACCGACACGGTCGTCACGGCGTCGACGACGTCGTCCCAGTACAACTACTGGAAGATGGGGATGTACCGCGACAGCACCCTGACCTCGACCGCGACGTACGACATCGAGAGCACGCGACTGGCGACCACGTACGCCGCCGCGGCCGGGTAGGTGCGCCCCGCATCGCGCCGCTGAGGGCTGAGGCAGCACGAGGAACGAGTGCTGCCTCAGCCTCGGCTCGGCGCGATCAGCTGGCGTCGGACAGCCACTTGTGCAGCTTGGGCTTCGTGTAGGCGGTGACGGCGGCGGCGAGCGCCTCGTCGGCGGCCGTGCGGCGGGCCCGGGCCTCGGCGTGCAGCACGCCGTAGGTGAAGCTCGGCTCACCGGCGCGGTGGGCGAGGTCGGCGAGGTCGACGAGCCAGTGGGCCACCGCCTCGCTGCGGCGCCGCTGCTCGAGCGCCCCGACGAGCGCGTCGGCGGCGTCGGACAGCTTGCGGGCCTGCTTGCCCAGCGCTCCGCGGGTGACTCGGGCCGTCGTCGCGACCGTGTGGGCCGCCGTCGCGACCGGACCCAGCTGCGGCTCCCCCACGCGGTCCGACCCCCGCGCCTCCGCGACCGCCGTGTCGGCCGCCTCGCGGGCCGCGGCGTCGGCGTCGGCGAGCGCGCGGGCGAGGACGCGGCCGGCGTGCTTCGGCTTGCGGCCCCCGATCGGGGCGGTGAGCACCAACTGGTCGGCGTGGGCGAGCAGGCTCGTCCACTCCGGCTGGGCGAGCATCGAGGCGACGGCGTCGCGGCACTCGCGGGTGCGCGAGGCGACGACGATCCCGACCCGGGCCTCGACCGGGCCCTGGCGCAGGGTCGGGTCGAGGTCCTCGACGAGCTCCTCGAGCACGTCGACGGTGCCGTCGAGGGCACGGGCCTCCTCGACGGTCGAGCGCGCCCACGCCAGCTCGGCACGCAGCGCCGGGAGCTCGCCGCCCTCGATGAGCGACGCGAACCCGGTGACCACGGCCTCCAGGTCGGCCAGCGTCTCCGCCAGCCGCTCGACGTCCGGGCCGTCGGCCGCCGAGCCGAGCGTGGGCTCGTCGTCGTCGGGCGTCTCGTCCTCGGTGGCCGGCACGGTCACCGACGAGCCGCCGTCGGCGCCGAAGCCGGGGCCCCCGGTGCCCTTGCCGTCGCGGCCCGCGGTGCCCGCCTCGGCGTCGTCGACGCTCGGGGTGGGATCGGTGTCGGGCTCGACGGCGGCGTGGAGGGCAGCGACCCGCTCGCGGATCGCGGCGAGGACGAGGGTGGATGCGGTCACGGTCTTCGACACGTGTGGAGGTGTACCCCACCCGGCGTCCGGATGATCGGCACGGGGAGCACCGATCCGACAACGTTCACGGCGCGCCGCCGGGCGCACCCGGTGGGCAGGGCACTCCGTGGCATGTGAACGGGTGTGGTCGTCGGAGCGGCCAGAATCGTCCCCATGCGCAGCTTGTTGATCACCGGAGGGTCCCGCGGGATCGGGGCCGCCACCGCCCGGCGGGCGGCCGCCGCCGGCTGGGCGGTGTGCCTGACCTACCGCAGCGACCAGGCCGCCGCGTCCGCCGTCGTCGCCGCCATCGAGCGCGACGGCGGGCGGGCCGCCGCGGTGCGGGCGGACGTGGCGGTGGAGGCGGACGTCGTCGCCGCCGTCGAGGCCGCGACGACGCTCGCGCCGCTCGGGGCGGTCGTCGCGAACGCCGGGATCGTCGGGGAGAAGACGCGCGTGGACGAGCTGACGGTGGAGCGGGTCGAGCGGATGCTCGCCACCAACGTCACGGGGGCGATCGTCACGTGCCGCGAGGCCGTCCGGCGACTCTCGACCGCGCACGGCGGTCCGGGCGGCGCGATCGTGCTCGTCTCCTCGGCCGCGGCCCGCCTCGGCTCGCCGGGCGAGTACGTCGACTACGCCGCCTCGAAGGCCGCCGTGGACACGCTCGGGTTCGGCCTGGCCAAGGAGGTCGCCGACGAGGGCGTGCGGGTCACGGTGGTGCGGCCGGGGATCATCGACACCGAGCTGCACGCGTCCGGCGGTCAGCCCGACCGGGTCGCGCGGCTCGGCCCGGGCCTGCCGATGGGACGGGCGGGCACGGCCGACGAGGTCGCCGCGGCCATCGTGTGGCTCGCGTCCGACGAGGCGTCCTACGTGACCGGTAGCGTCCTCGACGTCGCGGGGGCCCGATAGGTGCGCTCCGCGCCCGTGAGCACTCATCCGCGTCATGGGCGGAATGGTGCTCACGAGGCCGAAGGCCACCTACCCTGGACCGATGAGCGCCGACGCCGCCGCCCAGCACGCCACGGCCCTGACCCGGGCGACGCTCCCGGACCTCGCGGTCCCGGTCCCGGAGTACGACCGCGACGCGTTGCGGGCCGGCATCGTCCACATCGGGGTCGGCGGCTTCCACCGCGCGCACCAGGCGATGTACCTCGACCGCCTGTTCTCCGCAGGCCGCGACCAGGACTGGGCGCTCTGCGGGGTCGGGGTGCTCGACGCGGACCGCGCCATGGGTGAGGTTCTCCACCGCCAGGACGAGCTCTACACCCTCGTCGAGAAGCACGCGGACGGTTCGCGGGACCCGCGGGTCATCGGCTCGATGATCGAGTACCTGGTCGCGCCGGAGGACCCGGACGCCGTGCTCGCGAGGATGACCGACCCGGCGGTGCGCATCGTCAGCCTCACCGTTACCGAGGGCGGATACCACGTCAACACCGCCACCGGCGAGTTCGACCCCTCCGAGGCCTCGGTGGCCCACGACCTCGCGCGCGCGGCCGACGCCCTCCCCACCAGCGCCTTCGGCTACCTCGTCGAGGCGCTGCGCCGCCGCCGCGCGGACGGGAACCCGCCGTTCACCGTCATGAGCTGCGACAACATCGCGGGCAACGGCGACGTCGCGCACCGCATGATCACCACCTTCGCCCGGCTCCGCGACGAGACCCTCGGGACCGACCTCGCCGACTGGATCGAGCGCGAGGTGCCGTTCCCTAACTCCATGGTCGACCGGATCACCCCGCGCACCACCGACTCCGACCGCGCCGAGCTCGCCGAGCGCTTCGGGGTCGACGACGGCTGGCCGGTGGTCTGCGAGTCGTTCTGCCAGTGGGTGCTCGAGGACCGCTTCGTCTCCGGCCGGCCCGCGTTCGAGGAGGCCGGCGTCCAGGTCGTCGACGACGTCGAGCCCTACGAGCTGATGAAGCTGCGGCTGCTGAACGCCTCGCACCAGGCCCTGGCCTACCTCGGCTACCTCGCCGGGTTCCGCTACGCCCACGAGGTGGCCTCCGACGACGAGTTCGTGACCTTCGTCCGCGGCTACATGGACGCAGAGGCGACCCCGACGCTGCGCCCGGTCCCCGGGGTGGACCTCGACGACTACAAGGCCACGCTGATCGAGCGGTTCGCGAACCCCGAGATCCGCGACACCCTTGCCCGGCTCGCCGCCGAGTCCTCCGACCGGATTCCGCCGTGGCTGGTGCCGGTGATCCGCGCCAACCTCGAGACCGGCGGCGAGATCGACCGGTCCGCGCTGATCGTCGCGGCCTGGGCGCGCTACGCCGAGGGCATCGACGAGGACGGCGAGCCGATCGACGTCGTCGACACCGGGCGCGCCGAGGAGCGCATCGCCGCCGCCCGGCGCTACCCCGACGAGCCGCTGGCGTTCCTCGAGGACCGCTCGCTGTTCGGCGACCTCGTCGACGACGACCGCTTCACCGCGGCCTACCGCCGCCACCTCGACCGGCTGCACTCCGACGGGGCCCGCGCGGCGCTGCAGGCGGTCCTCGCCGGTTCCTGAGGTGCGGTCGGGTTCAGCGACGTTGATCAGGAGTACGTCAGGCAGCCCGACCCGCGGCCCGGCCTGTCTCCTGTGCTCCTGATCAACCGAAGCCCCCGCTGGGGCAGCCGGAGGGTGTGTGCGACAGACCACGGGCGATGTGCTTGCACGAGCTAGCACAGGTGTTAGCGTGGGTGTCAGCCGAGCCGGAGGAGGCCACCCAGATGTCCGGGGTCGAGAGCGTCGACAAGGCGCTCGGACAGGCCGTCGAGGACATCGGTGGCTACATCCGCAAGCAGCGTGAGTCGGCGCAGGTGTCCCTGCGCCAGCTCGCGAAGGTCGCCGGGATATCCAACCCGTACCTGAGCCAGATCGAGCGGGGGCTGCGCAAGCCCTCCGCGGAGATCCTGGGGCAGATCGCGACCGGTCTGCGCATCTCGGCGGAGGCGCTCTACGTACGGGCAGGGCTGCTCGAGGAGCGTCAGGGTTCTGCGGTCCTGGACTCGCTGGCCTGCGATCCGGAGCTCACCGAGCGCCAGAAGCAGGTCCTGCACGACATCTACGAATCGTTCCGCCGCGAGAACAAGGCGCATCCCGAGGCCGGGACCGGCACCGCGCCGACGACGCCCACGGAGTCGTCGGCGACGACCACGACCTCCGGCGCCACGGACGGGACGGCCGGGCCGGCCGTCGCGCCCGACACCACACGTCCCGACACCGACCAGGAGTGATCACCATGGCTGTCACCTTCCCCACCAAGTTCGACGTCCGCGAGGCCCGCGACCAGGCGTCCAAGGCCGTCGCCGACGCCGTCGACCCGCTGCGTGCGCCGTCGCTGGCCCTGCTCGGCCTCGGCGACTACGC
>JAICLN010000170.1 GCA_025925615.1 Actinomycetospora sp.
AGGTCACGACGACGACCCCGATGGCCACGACGACGACGAACCCGATCCCGGCCACCCGGGCCGAGGGGAAGTCGCGCAGGACCGCCGACGACAGCCGGACCCCTCGATGCCGGCGGACGAGCCGGTCGGCGAGCAGGTACACGAGGACGGACGCCACCTGGATCGCGGCGGCGGCGACCGGCGACGGCAGCGTCCGGGCGAGCACCGGCCCGCCGACGAGCCCCAGCGTGGCGAGCGCGAAGAGCACCCAGAACCACCAGGGCAACCGTGCACGTTCGGCGAGCGCGGCGCGCTGGGCGTGCACCTGGGTCATCGCGTCGTGCTCCATGTCGGCCTCCCCGAGTACGAACTTTCCGTACGGAAAGGGTATGCCATCGGGACAGCAGTTGCCAAGCGCGTCGGCTCTCGTCGAATGTGCCCGTGGGTGGCACCACGACGCGTGGACCCGGATCTAGACTGCTCCGCGATGGAGCACCCGACGCGGATCGGCGGGTCCCGCGCGCCGATCACGGCGCTGTTGGGCCGCCACGGTGAGCTGGTCCGGTTCGCGATCGTCGGCGCGGGCACCTTCGTCGTCGACACCGCGGTGTTCCTGGTCCTCGAGAACACGGTCCTGGAGCCGAAGCCGGTCACCGCGAAGATCCTCGCGGTGTTCCTGGCGACCGTCGTCGGCTATCTCGCCAACCGGGAGTGGTCGTTCCGCGCCCGCGGCGGCCTGGCCCGGCCGCGGGAGGCGACGCGCTACTTCGTCGTCTCGGGCATCGCGCTGCTGATCAACGCCGCGCCCCTGGGCATCTCGCGCTACGTCCTGCACCTCGCGGTCCCGTACGTGTCCTCCGTCTCCGAGCAGGTGGCCGACCTGGTGAGCGCCCAGGTGATCGGGACCCTGCTCGCCATGGCCTTCCGCTGGTGGGCGTTCCGGCGCTGGGTGTTCCCGACGGCGCTCGGCGCGGCCTGACGGGCCTCAGCGGGGGCCGGTGGCCGGGAGCGGGCGCGGGGTCGCCACGACCTGATCGGTGCGCGGCACGGGCAGGAACACCGCGAACACCGCGGGCCGGGTCCGGGCGAGCTCGAGCCGCCCGCCGTCGGCCTCCACGAGCGCCCGGGCGAGCGCGAGGCCCACCCCGGTGGACGCCGCCCCCGAGACACCGCGGTCGAACACGTGCGGTGCGAGCTCGGAGGGCACGCCGTCACCGTTGTCGGAGACCTCGACGACGATCGTGTCCTTGTCGGAGTGCCGACCGGACAGCGTGATGGTGCCGGCACCGTGGCGCAGCGCGTTGTCGACGAGCACGCCGAGCGCCTCGCGCAGCCGCGCCGACGTCGCCCGGGCGACGAGCCCCTCGCCGCCCCGCACCCGCAACGTGCGCCCCTCGGCGCTCACCGGGCCCTGCCACTCGTTCCGCACCGCCGCGAGCTCACCGTCGAGGTCCAGCGGGGAGGCGCTCGCCGCCCGCGCCTCCCGGGCGGAGCTCAGGAGCTCGTTGAGGACCTCGGACAGCCGCTCGGCCTGCTCCAGCGCTGCAGTCCCCTCGGCGGAGACGTCCGGGTCGGGGTGCGAGGACAGCTCGTCCAGACGCAGCTGCAGCGCGGTCAGCCGGCTGCGCAGCTGGTGGGAGACATCACCGACGAGGTCGCGCTCGCGCTGGACGAGCTCGGTGAGGGCGACCGCCGAGGAGTCCAGGACGTCGGCCACCCGGTCGAGCTCGGGGATGCCGTGACGGTGCGGGGCGGGGCGGAAGTCGCCGGCCCCGAGCCGGGCGGCCCGCCCCGCGACCTGCTGCAACGGGTCGGCCAGTCGCCGGGCGGTGAGGGTCGCGACGATCGCTCCGACCGCCACCGAGAGCAGGACCGCGGAGAGCACCAGCGCGGTCGCCTGCAGCTGGCGCGCCCGCATCTCGGCGGCCGGCTCGGAGAGCACCGCGGAGCCGTTGAGCCCGAACGGCAGGGTCTCGGCGACCTGGGTGGGGTCGGTGGTGTCGCCGATCGCGCTGATGCCGCGCGGGGTCCGCACGGCGAGCGAGCCGCCCGGCGGGACCGCGATCGCCACGGCCGCGAGGTCGACCGCGCGGTCGGACTGTGCCTGTGCGTCGAGGGTGTTGACGACCTGCCGGAGCCGCCCGGCCAGCTCGGCGTGGGTGAAGTCCTCGACGAGGCGCCACGTGGTGATGGCCAGCGGCCCGCCGAGCACGGTCACGGTGATCGCGACGACGAGCAGCGTCGAGACCAGGATCCGGCGGCGCACGGTCCGTTCCTCAGGTGTTGAAGCGGAACCCGACCCCGCGCACCGTCGAGATCCGCTTGCCGGTGGCCGGGCCGCCGTCGGTGTCGCCGAGCTTGCGGCGCAGCCACGACATGTGCATGTCCAGGGTCTTCGAGGTCTTCATCTCGGGGTCGTTCCAGACCTCGCGCAGGATCTCCTCGCGGGACACGACCTGCCCGGCGTGCGCGAGCAGCACCCGCAGCAGCTCGAACTCCTTGTTGGCCAGGCCCACCTCGACCCCGTCGACGAGCACCCGGCGGGCCGAGGGCTCCATCCGGACCCCCCCGGCGTCGAGGATCTCCGGCGCCCGACGACGCAGCAGTGCGCGGACGCGCGCGAGCAGCTCGGCGAGCCGGAAGGGCTTGCCCACATAGTCGTCCGCCCCGGCGTCGAGCCCGACGACGAAGTCGACCTCGTCGGTGCGCGCGGTCAGCATCAGCACGGGCAGGTCCGGCTTGCCGGCGCGGACGCGGCGGCAGACCTCGAGGCCGTCCATGCCGGGGAGGCCGAGGTCGAGCACCATGAGGTCGACCTCGCCGTCGCCGGCCCGGGTCACGGCCGTCGGCCCGTCGTCGATGATGTGGACCTCGTATCCCTCGCGGGAGAGCGCGCGCGAGAGCGGTCCGGCGATGGCCGCATCGTCCTCGACGAGCAGCACGGTGGTCATGCGGGGAGCGTAGTCCGCCCCGTGCGTGATCTCCGTGCGGCAATGCGCCGGATGGCAGGATGCCGTCGTGCCCGATGCGTCCGCCCTCGCCGCCGACCTCGACCTCGCCCGCCGGATCGCCGACGCGGCCGACGCGGTGACGCTCGGCCGGTTCCGGGCGAGCGATCTGGTGGTCGAGCGCAAGCCCGACCGCACCCCGGTCACCGACGCCGACGTGGCCTGCGAGGACGAGGTCCGCCGCCTGATCGCCGCCGAGCGCCCGGACGACGCGGTGCTCGGCGAGGAGCGCGGCGGGCAGACGGAGCCCACCGACGGTGCTCGTCGCTGGATCGTCGACCCCATCGACGGCACCAAGAACTACTCCCGCGGGGTGCCGGTGTTCGCGACGCTCCTGGCGCTGGTCGTCGGGGGCGAGCCGGTGGTCGGCGTCGTCAGCGCCCCCGCGCTGGGCCGGCGCTGGTGGGCCGCGCGCGGGCAGCGGGCCTTCACCTCCGACGTCGCGCGGGGGATCGACGCGGCCCCGATCGGGGTCTCCGCGGTCTCCGACCTCGCCGACGCCTACGTCTCCACCACCGACCTCGAGTACTGGCGCGGGATCGGCACCCAGGACCGCTGGCTCGCGCTGACCCGGAAGACCTGGGAGAGCCGGGCGTTCGGCGACTTCTTCCACCACGTGCTCGTCGCCGAGGGGCTGCTCGACGCCGCCGTCGAACCGGGTGCGAGCGCCTGGGACCTGGCCGCCCCCGCCGTCGTCGTGCGCGAGGCCGGCGGGCGGCTCACCGACTTCACCGGCGCCGAGCGCATCGACGGCGGCGAGGCGCTCGTCACCAACGGGCGCCTGCACGACGCGGTGCTGGGGATCGTCGGGCGCTGAGCCCCGCTCAGGGGCGCGGCGCCCCGCGCATCATCTGGGTCCAGGCCAGCCGCCCGAACAGGTGCAGGCACGCGGACGACTCCTCGTCGAACCGTGTCCACGACCATCGGGCCCCGTCCTCGGCCCAGAACACGTCCCAGCCCTCGGGCCCGGACACCACGCACCAGATCCGCTCAGCGCCGTCGGGTAGCGCGCCGTCGGGTAGCGCGCCGTCGGGCCGGGCCGCCGCGACGAGCACCGTCGGCGGCGGCAGCCCCAGCGCCTCGAGCCAGCCCGGCAGCACGTCGACTCCCACACGGTTCCGACGACGGCGGGCCCGCGCCGGTTCCGATCTTCGTCGAGGGGCACACGCGGCAGCCCGACAGCTCTCCGGACCTGCCTCACGCACTCCTGATCAACGACGCGGACACCACACCATGCGGGACCGACCCACCACCCCCACGAGGGGCACACCACGCGGCCCCGCAGCCCGCCGGGTCTGCCTGACGTGCTCCTGATCACTGACGTGGGCGGATCGCTCCCCTCCTACCGACCCGCGGGGAGGGCGCGCCGCCGGACGAACGGCAACCGGCGGCCCCGGCGCCGAGGGGTCGGCACGTCGGCGAACTCGCCGCCGTCCGCCTCGTCGTCCCACTGGGCCTCCTCGTCCCACTCGGCCTCGTCGTCCCATTCCTCGAGATCCTCGTCGTCGAGGTCGTCCTCGGCCAGGTCGTCCGCGTCGTCGGGCTCTCCCCGCCAGGCGCCCCACCGGTCGGGGCGCAGCCCGCCACGGCGCTGCGCCATCCGTTCCACCTCGGCGGCGACCCGCTCGACGCGCCCGATGCCGTCGAACTGCCAGGGCTCGCGGGTGTCGTCGACCGCCACGACGAGGGTCCCGCAGCCCACGAACCGCTCGGACACCGTGCGGGCGGTGCGCACCGCGGTGATCGACGCCCCGACCACGGCCACGCCGGTGCGGGTGAACACGCCCTCGCGCACCAGGATGCGGCGGTCGGTGACGACGAAGTGGGTCGCCCGCCAGCGCAGCACGGGCGCCGCGGAGAACCAGCCGACGAGCGCGAGGCCCACGACGAGCACGGCGACCAGCACCGCGACGAACCACGACGTCGGCCGGGCGAGCGCCACGAGCCAGGCCCCGAGGAACGCGACGACGAGCGGGAGCACGGCGGGCAGCACGAGCATCCGCCAGTGCGGCCGCACGTGCCGCACGACCCGCTCCCCCGCCACGAGCAGGCGCTCCGGGTAGGCCACGGCCCCTCCCCTGTCGATTCCGAGGCGAGCGTAGCCACGAGACGGCCCGGATCCGAGTACCCGCGCGGGACCGGACCGGGGGACCTACTCCTCGACGGTGCGCACGTGCACGACGTCGCCCGCGGACACCGTCGTCCGCGTCCCGTCCGCGGACGAGCGCACGACGAGCCGCCCGTCGTCGTCGATCTCCTCGGCCTGCCCCTCCAGCGTGCGGTCCCCGGGCAGCGCGACCCGCACGGTGCTCCCGAGCGTCGCGCAGCGCCGCCGGTAGCCCGCGAGCAGCCCGGCCCGCGCGGCGTCGCCCCGCGCGGCCCGCCAGTCCTCGTCGAGGGAGGCGAGCGTCGCGAGGACGTCGCCGAGCACGTCGGGACGGGAGCGCCGCACGCTCTGGGCCAGCAGCGAGGTGCCCCCCTCGGGGAGCTCGGCCTCCGGGGTGGCGACGTTGATCCCGATGCCGATGACCAGCGCCTGCGTCGGCGTCCCATCCTCTTGGCTACCGCCGTCGACCACCTCGGCGAGGATCCCGGCGCCCTTGCGCTGCGCGGGACCGAGCAGCAGGTCGTTCGGCCACCTCAGCGCGGCCGTCACCGGGGCGGCCCCCGCGGCGGGCCGGTAGTCCTCCATCGCGACGACGAGGGCGAGCCCGGCGATCAGCGGCGCCCAGCCCCACTGCGCGAGCGGGACCTGCGTCGGGCGCAGCAGCACCGAGAAGGTCAGGCCCTCCGACGGCGCCGCCTCCCAGGACCGCTCCCGCCGGCCCCGCCCGGCGTCCTGGTGGTGGGCGAGGAGCACGGTGCGGTCCGGCGCCCCGCCCGCGGCGGCCACGGTGAGGTCGGCATTCGTCGACCCCGTGCGGTCGACGACGTCGACGCGGGCCCACGGCCCCTGCGGCGCGACGGCGGTCTGCCGCAGCGCGGCCCAGGCCGCGGCCTCCTGTATCCCGGGGAGCATGCGCGCACGGTAACGGCCACCCCCGACACCGTCGGCGACGTGCCCGTTCTCACTCCCCGGTTCGTCTGGGTGCGCACCCCGGGGTGTCGCTAGGGTCCGCGCTCATGACCGCCGCGACGAAGCCGCCGCCCGAGCCCCACGAGGCCGCGGACGAGCCCGACGTCCACACCTCCGCAGGCAAGCTGGCCGACTGGTACCGCCGCCAGGACGACGTCGTCCACGCCGGGTCGGAGCGCGCCGTCGAGCGCCAGCACGCGCGGGGGCGCAAGACCGCCCGCGAGCGCATCGACCTGCTGCTCGACGAGGGCAGCTTCCTCGAGTTCGACGCCATGGCCCGGCACCGCTCGACGAACTTCGGGCTGGAGGCGAACCGCCCCTACGGCGACGGCGTCGTCACCGGCCAGGGCACCGTCGACGGCCGCCCCGTCTGCGTGTTCTCCCAGGACGCGACGGTGTTCGGCGGCGCGCTCGGCGAGGTCTACGGCGAGAAGATCGTCAAGGTCATGGACGTGGCCATGAAGATCGGCTGCCCCGTCGTCGGGATCAACGACGGCGGCGGCGCGCGCATCCAGGAGGGCGTGGTCGCGCTCGGGCTCTACGGCGAGATCTTCCGCCGCAACTCGCACGCCTCCGGCGTCGTCCCCCAGATCTCGCTGGTGATGGGCCCGGCGGCCGGCGGCGCGGTGTACTCCCCCGCGCTCACCGACTTCACGGTCATGGTCGACGAGACGTCGTTCATGTTCATCACCGGTCCGGACGTCATCAAGACGGTCACCGGGGAGGACGTCGAGTTCGAGACCCTCGGCGGCGCCCGCACCCACAACACCACCTCGGGCAACGCCCACTACCTCGCCTCCGACGAGGAGGACGCGATCACCTACGTGCAGGAGCTCCTGGGCTACCTGCCGTCGAACAACCTCACCGAGCCGCCGCGCCTGCCCGCCCAGGAGGAGACCGGCTCGGTCGAGGACGCGATCACCGACGAGGACCGGGAGCTCGACGCCCTCGTCCCCGACTCCCCGAACCAGCCCTACGACATCCGCGAGGTCATCCGCGGCGTCGTCGACGACGACGAGTTCCTCGAGGTCCAGGAGCTCTACGCATCGAACATCGTGGTCGGGTACGGCCGGGTCGAGGGCCGCGCGGTCGGCGTCGTCGCCAACCAGCCCACCCAGCTCGCCGGCTGCCTCGACATCGGGGCCAGCGAGAAGGCGGCCCGGTTCGTCCGCACCTGCGACGCGTTCAACATCCCGGTGCTGACCTTCGTCGACGTTCCCGGCTTCCTGCCCGGCGTCGACCAGGAATACAACGGGATCATCCGGCGCGGCGCGAAGCTGATCTACGCCTACGCCGAGGCCACCGTCCCGCTGATCACCGTCATCTGCCGCAAGGCCTACGGCGGCGCGTACGACGTGATGGGCTCCAAGCACCTCGGCGCCGACCTCAACCTCGCCTGGCCGACCGCGCAGATCGCGGTCACCGGCGCGTCGGGCGCGGTGAGCATCCTCTACCGCAAGGAGCTCAAGAAGACCGAGGACGACGGTGGCGACGTCGAGGCGCGCCGGGCCGAGCTGCAGCAGGAGTACGAGGACACCCTCGCCAACCCCTACATCGCGGCCGAGCGCGGCTACGTGGACGCGGTGGTCCCGCCCTCGTACACCCGCGGCTACGTCGCGCGGGCGCTGCGCTCGTTCGGGAACAAGCGCGAGACGCTCCCGCCCAAGAAGCACGGGAACATCCCGCTGTGAGACGGAGCGGAGCGGAGCTCGAACGGAGAATGCTGTGAGCGAGGACGAGCAGCCGGAGCGGCCGGTGCTGCGGATCGTGCGCGGTCACCCGACGCCCGAGGAGGTGGCCGCGCTGACCGCCGTGCTCGCGGCCGCCTCGGGCGGTGGCCGCGAGCCGGAGGACAGCGGGCCGGCGTCGGCGTGGACCGAGCGCGAGTCGCTGGTCCGCCGCCCGCTCACTCCTGGCCCGGCCGCGTGGCGGATGTCGAACTGGCGGTAGCCCTCCCCCACCCGGCGCGAGGGGAACCTTCGTACGCACGGAGCGGCCGGATCCTCCCCTCGCGCCGACGCGCGGGGGAAGACCCGGCGCCCGTAGGGTCCCGCGCCGTGCGCCTCGTCCTCGCGTCCGCCTCCCCTGCCCGTCGGTCCGTGCTGCGCGCGGCCGGCGTCGAACCCGACGTGGTGGTCTCCGACGTCGACGAGGAGGCCCTGCTCGCCGAGCTGGGCGAGACGAGCCCCGCGGAGCGGGTCACGGCGCTCGCGCTGGCCAAGGCCCGCGTCGTCGCCGGCCGGGTCGGGACCGAGGCCGACGACGACAGCCCGTTCGACGGCGTCGTCATCGGCTGCGACTCGATGCTCGACCTCGAGGGCGAGCTGGTCGGCAAGCCCGGCACGCTGGAGGCCGCGCGCGGCCGCTGGGACCAGATGGCGGGCCGCCACGGCGAGCTCCTCACCGGGCACGCCGTCATCCGCGTGCGCGGCGGCGAGCCGGAGGCCGAGATCTCGGGCCACGCGGCGACGCTGGTGACCTTCGCGTCGCCCACCACCCCGGAGCTCGAGGCCTACCTCGCCTCGGGCGAGCCGCTCTCGGTGGCGGGCGCGTTCACCCTCGACGGGCTCGGCGGCTGGTTCGTGGAGGGCATCCAGGGCGACCCGTCCAACGTCGTCGGGATCAGCCTGCCGCTGACCCGCCACCTGCTCGCGGAGCTCGGCGTCGCGATCAGCGCTCTGTGGGCGTCGGCGGCGCCGGCCGGCTGACCGGGGCACGCGACGCGGCCGGACGCGGCGGGAGG
>JAICLN010000290.1 GCA_025925615.1 Actinomycetospora sp.
ACGCCCGCGGCGGGGACGCCCCGCCCGGCCCCGCCGGGGCCGCCGCCGGGCGGGCCCGGCCCGAACGGCGGCCAGCGGCCGGCGTCGCCCCCGAGCGGGCCCCTGCCCGTCCAGGGGCAGGGCCAGGGTGAGGGTCGGGGCGGCCCGCGGCGCGCGAACACGGCGCTCATCGACGCGCCGACCAACCAGCTCTCGCCCGAACAGCTCGGGATGCGCATGGGTGAGCGCTCGGAGCCCGAGCCCGACCTGGACGACCTCGACGACGACGTCCCGACCGCCCGGCCGTCGCCGCGCGGGAAGGTGCCGCGGCGGGCGAGCCTGCAGGTCAAGCGCTTCGACCCGTGGTCGGTGCTCAAGCTGGCGCTGGTGCTCGGGGTGGCGCTGTTCTTCGTGTGGATGTTCGCGGTCGGCGTGCTCTACGCCGTGCTCGACGGCATGGGGGTCTGGGCCCAGCTCAACGGCACCTACCAGGACCTCACGTCGGACACCGGTGGCGCGGGCGGCCAGCTGATCACGGCCGGCGGGGTCTTCGGTGTCGCGGCGATCGTCGGGGTGGTCAACACCATCCTCTTCACCGCGCTCGCGAGCGTCTCGGCGTTCATCTACAACATCTCCGCCGACGTGGCCGGGGGCATCGAGGTGACGCTCTCGGAGCGGGACTGAGACGGAGCGTCGAGGGGAGCACGCCGATAGGGGAGCTCGACCATCGCGACTGACGGCGGACCCGGTGGCGGGCCGACCCGGCACCCTCCGGTAATCTGGACACCGCCACCGCGCGGGGGCCCATAGCTCAGTTGGTTAGAGCGCGTCGCTGATAACGACGAGGTCGCTGGTTCAAATCCAGCTGGGCCCACCGGTACACGAACCCCAGCACGACGAACGGCCCCGGAGCACCGTGCTCCGGGGCCGTTCGTCGTGTGGTGGGCTGCTCAGCCCGAGAACGCGGCGGTCGCGGACGACCCGTTCTTGCCGCGGGACTCCCAGGCCTCGACCACGTTGTTGGGCACGCGGCCCCGGTCGGAGACCTCGAAGCCCTCGGTGCGGGCCCACTCCCGGATCTGCTTGGAGGTCTCGCGGTCGTACCCGCCGGGCGAGGTGGCCCGGGGCGTGCCCGTGCCGGCCCCGCCGGAACGACGGGTCGACGTCCGGCCCGCGGCGCGACGTCCCCCCGTGCGCCGGGCGGACGCGACGTACTGCGCGAGCGCGTCACGCAGTTCTGCGGTGTTCTTCTCGTCGAGGTCGATCTCGTAGGTCACGCCGTCGAGCGCGAACTCGACGGTGGTGATGTCCTCGGACTCCTCGCCCGTCAGGTCGTCCACCAACGTGACGACTGTCTTCTGGGCCATCCGGTGTACTCCTCGGTGTCGCGGGGGGAATTGCACCCGGAATCACGCCCGGGTGCCATTCACATTATCAGCGAATCCCGAGAACGCGAGCACGGGGCCGTGCATCACTCGACGGTGGAGGAGAAATGTGCTCCCAGACCGGTGAGTCCGGCGCCGAAGACCCCGTCGCCGAACAAGTCGACGAGTCCGTCCGCGTCGGCGCTGTCGCAGTCGAAGACGACTCCCCACTCGACGAACGATTCGCCCGTCGTCGTCACCGGGACCACGCGCATCGTGGAGCGGTAGAGCCGGACCGGGAACGGCGAGTCGAGGATCTCGTAGACCAGCGTGCGGGTGGTGTCGTCGAGAGCGGCGAGGACCTCGCGGACCTGGCCGCCGTCGCCGAGGGTGAGGTGGCGGACCGCGCCCACGGAATCGCCGGGGGTCTCGAGCTCGCTCGCCTCGATCGCGGGGTGCCAGCGCGGGAGACCGTCGAAGTCGCGGACCACCGCCCACACGGCGGCGGCGTCGGCGGGGATGACGGCGGAGGCGAAGGCCTCGGGCATGTCAGGACTCCTTCGTCGTGCCGGCCGGGGTCGACCGGATGGCGGTGAACTCCCGGGTGCGGGCCGTGAGGGCCTCTTCGGTGGGCAGGCGCTCCATGCTGCTGGCGCCGTAGAAGCCGTGGCAGGTGTGGGCGCGCGCCAGGACGTAGGCGGCGTCGTCGGGGGCGGACACGGGCCCGCCGTGGACGAGGACGAGGACGTCGTCGCGCACCTCGCGGGCGGCGGCGGCCCATTCGTCGACGAGCGCCACGCAGTCGTCCAACGACTTCGCGGTCTCGGCGCCGATCGACCCGCCGGTCGTCAGGCCCATGTGCGCGACGATCACGTCGGCGCCGGCCGCGGTCATCGCGCGGGCGTCGTCGGCGGAGAAGACGTAGGGCGTGGTGAGCAGATCGACCTCCCGGGCTGCCGCGACGAGGTCCACCTCGTGTGCGAAGCCCATGCCGGTCTCCTCGAGATTGGCCCGGAAGACACCGTCGATGAGCCCGACCGTCGGGAAGTTCTGGATGCCCGCGAATCCGAGGTCGCGCAGCTCGCGCAGGAATCGGTCGCGCAACAGGAAGGGGTCGGTGCCGTTCACCCCCGCGAGCACCGGGGTGTGCTGCACCACGGGCAGGACCTCCCGCGCCATCTCGACGACGATGTCGTTGGCGTTGCCGTAGGCGAGCAGTCCGGCGAGCGATCCACGGCCCGCCATCCGATAGCGCCCCGAGTTGTAGATGACGATCAGATCGATCCCGCCCGCTTCTTCACAGCGGGCCGACAATCCGGTGCCCGCGCCGCCGCCGACGATCGGTTCGCCGCGCGCCACCTTCTCGCGCAGGCCCGCCACGATCTCCGCGCGATCCGGTGCCGCCCGTCGTCCGTCCGTGCCCATGGAGCTCCTCTCCGCCGGTGCTCGTGTCACTCCGAGATGTCCCGGAGTTCCGCGACGAGGCGCGCCGCGAACTCCGGGTCGTTGACGTGCAGATCGGTCTCGACGAGCCGGTGCGCGTCGGTCTGCGCGAACTCGGCGCGCAGGGTCCCGACGAGCGCCTCGGTGGCGGCCGGGTCCGCGAACGGCCCGCCCTCGATGTCGAGGGCCGACACCCCGCGCAGCGGGACGACCAGCCGGACCGGTCCCTCGCAGGCGTTCAGCTGGTGCGCCAGGAACTCGGCGGCCGCCCGGCATTCGTCGGGAGTGGTCCGCATGAGGGTCACCTGCGCGTTGTGCTCGTAGAACAGCCGGTCCCGGTAGCGCTCCGGCACGGTGTCCGGTGCCCCGAAGTTGACCATGTCGAGCGCGCCGACGCTGCCGACCCACGGCACCCCTCGGCGGGCGATCGCCCCGAGCCGGTCCGGCGTCGCGGCCATGACGCCGCCGGCGACGAGGTCGGCGATCTCGGTGGTCGACACGTCGACGACCGCTCCGACCAGGCCGTCGTCGACGAGCTTCTCCATCGCGCGGCCGCCGGTGCCGGTGGCGTGGAAGACGAGGCAGTCGTACTCGTCGGCGAGGGCCTCGGTGACCGCGGTGACGCACGGCGTCGTCACCCCGAACATCGTCAGTCCGAGCGCGGGGCGGTCCACCCCTGGGTCGGGGCGCGGTGCCGACAGGGCGCCGGCGAGGGCGTGGGCGGCGTTCGCGAGGACGACCCGGCTGATCCGGTTGAGCCCCGCGACGTCGGTGACCGAGTACATGAGCGCGATGTCGCTGGACCCGACGTAGGGCGCGACGTCCCCCGACGCGACCGTCGAGACGACGATCTTCGGGACGCCGACCGGCAGGCGCTGCAGGGCCGGCGTGACGAGCGCGGTGCCCCCGGATCCGCCGAGCCCGATGACGCCGTCGAGGTCGTCCCGGGCGGGGAGCCACCGCGCGAGCGCGTCCGCCATCGCGGAGACCGAGGTGCCGCGATCCCCGGTGAAGACCTCCGGGCCGGCCACGTCGGCCGCGGTGACATCGGCGCGGGCCGCCCCGGCGTCCGAGGTCCCGACGTCGACGGTGGTCACCTCGTGCCCGTCACCCCGGACGAGGTCGGCGACGTAGCGCAGCTCGTCGCCCTTCGTGTCGAACGTGCCCACCACGTAGGCGTGCGCCATCGGTCCTCCCGGAACGGACGTCGTCGTCTCGCTCCGAGTCCTATCGCACTCGAGGTCGGGGCAACCACTCGTCAGCGACGGTCCCCTATCGGCGTGCTCAGTCGGATGCTGACACCTGACGTCAGGATGGAGCCGTCCTGACATGTGCGCCCTACCGTGGACACGTGACGAGCGTCGAGGACGTCGCGGTGCCGGGGGCGCGGCTGCACACCGACCTCCGGGGATCGGGTCCCCTGCTGGTGTGCGCGGTGGGCGGCAACGGCGACCCGACGGTGTTCGGGCCGCTCGCGGACCTGCTCGCACCCCGCTGGACCGTGCTCACCTACGTGCGGCGCGGCTTCGTGCGCAGTCCCGTCGACGGCGAGGTGGGTCCCGACAAGCTGGGTGCCGACGTCGAGGACCTGGCCCTGCTGATCGAGCGCCACGGCGGACCGGCGGTGGTGCTCGGCAGCAGCTCGGGGGCGATCGTCGTCCTCGAGCTCCTGGTGCGCCGCCCCGAGCTGGTGCGCGCGGCGATCGCCCACGAGCCGCCGCTGGTCGGGCTGCTCGAGGACCGGGACGCGATCGTCGCACGGTTCGACACGGTGTTCGCCACCTACCGGCGCGAGGGCGTCGTGGCGGCGATGGCCGAGTTCGGCGAGATCACCGGCGTCGCCGTCCGCCGGCCGCCGCCGGGCGAGGAGCCCGCCGAGATCCCGCCGGAGTTCGTGGCGATGCGCGAGCGGTGGCCGACGAACACTGCGTTCTGGTTCGAGCACGAGTACGGGCCCTACCCGGTGCACCCGCTCGACGTCGCCGCGCTGCGCGAGCACGCCGACCGGCTGGTCCTCGCGGTCGGTGCGGTGTCCCGGGCGGAGGACCAGCTCGCGAGCCGGCCGAACCTCGTGCTCGCCCGCGAGCTCGGCCTCACCCCGCTGGAGTTCCCGGGCGGCCACCTCGGCTACGTCGAGGACCCCGCCGGGTTCGCGGTCGCGGTCGAGGGCGCGCTGCGGCTGCTAGCGTGAGAGGCGTGACGAAGCTGGTCGTGCTGGTGGCGGCGGCGTTCGGGGTGGCCCACCTCGTGCGGCGCCGACAGGAACGACCGGCCGCGGAGGTCTGGCGCGAGGCGACCCGCGCCGCATAGACCTCGTTCCGGGGACGTAGCTCAATTGGCAGAGCACCGCCTTTGCAAGGCGGGGGTTGAGGGTTCGATTCCCTTCGTCTCCACCCATCCTGAACTGCGATGACGTCTACTTGACGCGATCTTTCGTGTGCGGACGTGACGCGAAATCGCGCGGTGCTCGTCGTCGACTCCAGCCACATCAGTCGACCGGGTCCACGTCTCGGCTCGGCGGGTGTGTGTTGCTCGGGCACGTCGGTGGTCGTCGTTGCCGTGAGCACATTCCGCTGAAGGCC
>JAICLN010000118.1 GCA_025925615.1 Actinomycetospora sp.
GCCGGGCCGGTCGACGACCTGCTCGCCGAGAGCGCCGACGGCGTCGTCGACCCGGTGCGGTGGCGGGGCGAGCTCGAGGTCGTCGCCCGCAACACCCGGCGGCTGCGGCGGGTGGTGGACGACCTGCTCGAGGTCGCCCGGCTCCAGGCCGGCGAGGTGGACCGCCACCGCGAGGTCGTCGACGTCGGGCAGCTCACCGGCGAGCTCGCCGCGATGGTCGCCTCGGCGATGGAGCGGGCCGGGCTGGCGTACGTCGTCGACGTCGTACCCGGCGCGGTCCCGGTGGAGGTCGACCGGGACGGCTGGGAGCGCATCGTCCTCAACCTCGTCACCAACGCCCTGAAGTACACCCGGACCGGCCGCGTCGAGGTCGCCCTGCGCCGCGACGGGCCACGGGCCGTGCTCACCGTCTCCGACACCGGCGTCGGCATCCCGGCGGGGGACCTGCCCCGGCTGTTCGACCGGTTCCACCGCGTCGAGGGCTCCTGGGCGCGCTCGGCCGAGGGCAGCGGCATCGGGCTCGCCCTGGTCCACGAGATCACGACGCGGCACGGCGGCGACGTCGAGGTGACGAGCGAGCCCGACGTCGGGACCACGTTCACCGTGTCGCTCCCCGTGGCCGCGACCGAACCGGCCGCGGTGCCGGCCACGGGCGGGATCGGGGGGCGGGCCCGGGCGCTCATGGACGAGGCCTCGCGGTGGATCCCCGGCGCGGGTCCCGACGACGACGCGGTGCCCCACGCGGCCGCGGGGCACGACGGCGACAAGGTCGGCCGTGTGCTCGTGGCCGACGACAACGCGGACATGCGCTCCTACGTCACCCGGCTCCTCGCGCCGCGCTGCGCGGTCACCGTGGTCGCCGACGGCGAGGCGGCGCTGGCGTCCGCGCTGTCGGACCCGCCGGACATGGTCGTCGCGGACGTCGTCATGCCGGGGCGCAGCGGGCTCGACCTGCTCGCCGCGCTGCGTGCGGACCCCCGCACGGCGCGCATCCCGGTCCTGCTGCTCTCGGCCCGGGCCGGCGAGGACGCGGCCGTCGAGGGGCTCGCCGCGCAGGCCGACGACTACCTGGCCAAGCCGTTCTCCGCCGCGGAGCTGCAGGCCCGGGTCGCCGCCCACCTGCAGCTCGGGCGGGCCCGGCGGGAGGCGGAGGCGCGGTTCAGCGCGGTCGCCGACCTGGCCCCGGTGATGATCTGGGTGGCCGGCGGTGACGGGGCGAGGCTGTTCCTCAACGCGGGCTGGTCGCGCTTCACCGGGCTCGACCCGACCACCGAGCTCGGCCACGGCTGGTTCGACGGCGTGCACCCCGACGACCGCGCGGTGTACCGCGAGGCCGCCGAGCGCGGGCGGGCGGAGGTCCGCGGCTGGGAGGTGGACTACCGGCTGCGGCACGCCGACGGGACGTATCACCGCGTCGTCGAGCAGGCCGTCCCCGTGCCCGCCGCCGGCGGCTCCGAGGGCGGCGCTCCGGCGACCGGCTGGATCGGCAGCTGCGTCGACGTGCACGCCCGGCTGCGCGACGCCGACCGGGCCAAGCTGCTCGCCGAGATCGGCGAGGCGATGGAGACCTCCGACACCGTCGCGGAGCGCCTGGCCGAGCTCGTGCGGGTCCTGCGCGACGCCCGGCTCGGCGACCGGGTCCGCGTCGTGGACCCCTCGCCGGGCGCGCGCCCGGAGGACGCCACGCACCGTCTCCGGCGCCCTCTCGTGGTCCGCGGCCGCCTCGTCGGGGTCCTCGAGATCGAGCGCGACGCGTCGTCGGAACCGTGGTCGGCCGACGACCGCAGCCTCACCGACGAGGTCGTCGTCCGGATCCTGCCGACGCTGGAGAACGCGCTGCTGCGCACCGAGGAGCGGATCGCCGCGGACCGCCTCGTCCTCGTCCACCGCGCCACCGCGGCGTTCTCGGCGGCGGCCACCCCGCTGGAGGTCGCCCGGATCGCCGCGACCCACGTGGAGACCCTGCTCGAACCGGATCTGTGCGCGGTGTACGAGTTCGACGACTCGACCCGGCGGCTCACGGTCCTCGCGCGCCGTCCCGACGAGCGCGACCACCGCTCCACCGCGGACGTGGTGCCGGTCGGCGTCGACTCCATCCTCACCCGCGCCGTTCGCGACGAGCAGTCCATCTGGGTCCACGAGCCCGAACCGGGGGAGGGGCCCGGCGAGCAGGACCCGAGCCTCGTGACGATGCTGCGTGGCCGCGAGCTGACGAAGGTCGTGTCGCTCCCGCTGATCGCGGCGGGCCGGGTGGTCGGGGCGCTCGAGGTCGGGTTCGCCGGCCGGGGCCGGCTCGACGAGGGCGAGCGCACGACGCTGCAGGCGCTGGCCGAGCCGTGCGGGGTGGCGCTCGACCGGGCCCGGCTCTACCGCGCCGAGCACCAGATCGCCCAGACCCTGCAGCGGTCGCTGCTGCCCCAGGGCCTGCCCGAGGTCGCCCGTCTGCCGGTCGCGGTGCGCTACCAGCCCGGCGCGGTCGGCACGTCGGCCGGCGGCGACTGGTACGACGTCGTCGAGGTCGACGACACGCACGTGGCGGTCGTCGTCGGCGACGTCGTGGGCCAGGGCACCGCCGCGGCCGCCGTCATGGGACAGCTGCGGACCGCGCTGTCCGGCTACCTGCTCGCCGGGCACGGCCCCGGCCCCGCGCTCGACCTGCTCGACGGGCTCGTCGCGCGGGTCCCCGGTGCCCGCGCGTCCACCGCCGTCTGCGTGCTCGTGGACACCGTGACGGGGGAGTCGCGCTGGGCCCGCGCGGGCCACCTGCCCGTGCTGCTCGCGCCCGCCGACGGCGGCCGGCCCCACCTGCTCACCGATTCCGCCGGCCACGGCCCGCTGCTCGGGCTGGCGCACGCCCGACCCGGGCCGCGGACCGAGGGCACCACGACGATCGCGCCGGGCACCTCGCTCGTGCTCTACACCGACGGCCTCGTGGAACGACGCGGGGAATCCCTCGACGAGGGCCTCGACCGGCTCGTCGAGGTCGCCGCGGCCTGCGAGGACCGCGCCCCCGAGTCGATGGCGTCCGCGTTGCTCACCGGGCTGGTGCCGGCGCGGGCCATCGACGACGTCGCGGTCGTCGTCGTGCGCCTCGGCCCTGCCCCGCTCGAGGTGGACCTGCCCGCCGACCCGGCCCGGCTCGGCCCCCTGCGCCGCGCGGTCGCCGCGTGGTCGGCGCAGGCGGGGCTGGCCGAGGCGGTCGTCGAGGACCTCCAGGTCGCCCTCGGCGCAGCGGCCACCAACGCCGTGGAGCACGCCTACGGTCCCGTCCCGCCCGCGGGGGCCGAGGTGGCGGTGCGGCTCGCGATCCGCGCCGACGGCGGCGTCGCGGTGTGGGTGCGCGACCGGGGCACGTGGCGCCCGGCGCCCGCCGACCCCGGCCACCGCGGGCGGGGCCTGCTGCTCATCCGCGCTCTGGCCACGGACGTCGTCGTCGAGGGCGGCCCGGACGGCACCGCGGTCACGTTCACGGTCCTGCCCGGGCGGCACGAGGCCCGCGAGCCGCACCCGGATGGCCCGGCCGAGTCCGCGCCGCGCCCGGTCCACGTGGAGTACGAGGCCGTCGCCGAGGGCCACCTCGTGCGGGTGTCGGGCGACCTGGACCTGGCCGGGGCGCAGGAGGCCAACCGTCGACTCACGTCCGCCGAGCACGACGGGCCGTGGACGCTGGACGTCACCGGCGTCGGCTACCTGGCCAGCGCCGGGGTGGGCCTGCTGCTCGAGGCCGTCGAGCACGGCGCGGAGCTGGTCCTGCCCGAGAGCGGCCCCGTCGTCCGGGTGCTGTCGCTGAGCGGGCTGTCGTTCCCGCCCCGGGTGACCGGCCAGTCGTGAGCTCGCGGTCCCGTTCGGGGAGCCGGGCACACGCTGCGCGACTCACCGGTCGCAGCGCGTGACTCGAGTTCGCCGCGACCTCCAGGGATCCGGGTCCCGGGGACCCGGTCCTACGGAGCGGCTCCCGGGCGGACGTGACCGCGCGTGGGCCTGCCCCCTGGGAACGTCACACCGTTCTCATCCGTCATCCTGGGGCGGACGACTCCGGGGAGGTGACGTGGTGACCGACGGCCGTGGGGCGCGGGCCGGCCAGAAGCGGGCCCAGCACGAGACGAACAAGCGCCTGATCGTCGAGACCACGGCCTGGATCACGGCCATCGCGGCGGCGCTGACCGTCGGGCTGGAGGCGGGGATCTCCGCGACGGCCACCGCCCCGGACGTCCCCCGCGTCACCCCCGTCGAGTACCAGTACTCGCGCTGACGCCGTGCTCCAGCTCTGGTTCGTCTCCCGTGCCCTCGGGGCGATGGCGCTGCTCCTGCTCAGCCTCGTCATCGTCCTGGGGATCCTGCACAACACCTCGGTCGTCAAGAACGCCGAGCTCGGGCTGCCGCGCTTCGTGCTCGTCGCGCTGCACCGCAACCTGTCGCTGATCAGTGTCGTCTTCATCGCGCTGCACGTGGTCACGGTGATCGTCACCGGCTACGTCCACCTGCGGGTGATCGACGTGTTCGTGCCGGGCATCGCGTTGTTCAACCCTGTCGCCGCGGCGTTCGGCACCGTCGCGACCGACCTGGTCATCGCGATCGTCCTGACCTCACTGCTGCGCTCCCGGCTCTCGCGGCGCGTGTGGTTCTGGGTGCACTGGACGTCCTACCTGTGCTGGCCGGTCTCGGTGGTGCACGCCGTGCTCAACGCGTCCTTCCGCGGCACCACCTGGTGGACGCTCACCGTCCCGCTGCTCTCGATGGCCGCGATCGTGGTGGCGCTGGTGTACCGCCGGCGCGACCGACGCCGGGTGGGGGTGCCGGTGTCCGAGCGCGGCAAGGTGTCCGAGGTCGCCATCAAGCAGGTCACGGGCGAGATCCCGATCCCGGGCCGGCCCACTGCGCCCGCCCCATCCACCCCGCCCGCCCCATCCACCCCGCCCGACCCGTCCACCCCGCTCGCCCCGTCCGCCGACGACGCCGAGGCGGCGACCGAGCTCCTCGCCCCCGTCGGGAAGCACCGGCCGGCCGAACCCCCCGCCGTGGACGCGCCGACCGAGGTCATGGCCCCGGTCGAGGGGCGCCCACCGCGCGGGGTCGTGCCCCTGGCCCCCCGGACCCGCCGCCGCTGACCGACCGGCCCGCCGGGGCGCCGCGCTCCGCCGCTCGCGAGGGGCACGTCGGGCAGCGCGGCGGACCCGTGCGGATGCCTGGTGTGCCCGTGATCAGGGCCGGGGCGGCGTGGGCTCGATGGCCGTCCCGCGATGGGCACACCAGACAGGCTTCGCGGCCGTCTCGGCTGCGTGGTGTGCCCTGATCACGGGCAGACGTCAGGCCGGGCGCACCAACAGGGCCACCGGGTAGCGGACGAGCAGCTCCGCCAGCCGCGGCGCCGACCCCTGCACGGGCGTCCCGGTGATCATGTCGGTCCAGTCGTCGGCCCCACCGGGGAGCGGGAGCACGGTGTCGCGCCACCCGTCGTCGGCCTCCAGACCCGCCGGGAGCCGGGTCGCCACGGCCACCAGCCGCTCCCGGCCGGCCGGGCCGCCCCGGCCGAACCCCACCGCGTGGTCGGCAGCCGGCCCCGCGGCGGGGACGGGGGTGTAGCCGGAGAACAGCTCCGGGCGGAACCGCCGCAACCGCAGCGCGGCCGCCGTCACGAGCAGCTTGGTGCCGCGGACGTCGTCGGAGTCCGGGTCGTCGCTCGCCGCGAGCGGCCCGGGCAGCCAGCCGCCGTCGAGCCGCGCCAGGAGCTCCCGACGGCGGGCGAAGTCGACGGGCCGACGGTTGTCCGGGTCGACGAGCGAGTACTCGATCAGCTCGGTGCCCTGGTAGACGTCGGGCACCCCGGGGCCGGCGAGCTGCAACAGCTTCTGGCCGAGTGCGTTCGAGCGGCCGAAACGGTCGACGAGCCGCACGAAGGCCTCGATGTCGGCGACCGTCTCCGCCGAGCCGAGCACGGCGTCGGGCCAGGCGGCGATCGCCTCGTCGACCTCCGGGACCGCGTCGACGTGGGCCGTGACGAGCTTGGCCTCCTTCGAGGCCTTCGTCAGGTAGCCGCCGAGCCGCTCCGCGGTGATCGGCCAGGCGCCGACCAGGGACTGCCAGGCCAGCAGCTCCAGCGACGGCGAGGTCAGGCCGGACCGGGGGAGCGGGTGGCGGACCGAGAGCTTGCGCAGGAACGCGCCCCACTCCGCGGTGAGCTCGGAGAGGACCGCGAGGCGGGCCCGCACGTCCTCGGAGCGCTTGGTGTCGTGGGTGGACAGCGTCGTCATCGCCGCCGGGGTCGCGGCGTCGCGGTGCGCGTTCGCCGCGTGGAACGCGACGGGGCTCACCCCGAAGTGGTCCGGGGCACCGCCGACCTCGTTGAGCGCCACGAACCGGTTCCACCGGTAGAAGGTGGTGTCCTCGACGCCCTTGGCGGTCACCATTCCGCTGGTCTGCTCGATCCGGAGCGTGAGCGGCCCGTCCGGCTCGGCCAGCATCGCCCCCCGGATCCGCCGCACGGTCTCCGCGAGCTCCGGCCGTGCCGTGCACGCGGTGTCCACGGCCCGCTCGAGGTCCGCCCGACCGGCGGGCAGGTACGAGCGGTACACCGGATAGGCGGCGAGCAGTTCCGCGACGGCGTCGATGGTCGAGCTCCGCTCCGCTGCGTCTCCGGCCTCCCGCACCACATCGGCGTCCTCGGGGCCCTCGGGGACCAGCGCGGCGATCCGACGGACCTCGGCGACCAGGATCTCGTCGGTCACGAGGCGTTTGGCCACGTGCTCGGCCACCGAGAGGCGCTCGCGGGCGCCGGTGTGCTCGACCGCGACCTGCTCGATCAGCGACTCCCCGCGCGGATCGACGAACAGCCCGCCGACCTCGCGCAGCGCGTCGTACCCCGTGGTGCCGTCCGCCGGCCACGTCGCCGGCAGCGCCTCGGTCGTCCCGTCGGCGCGCAGCGAGGTGATCTTCTCCACGAGCAGCCAGGCGTCCTCGCCCAGGGCCGTCTCCGCGAGCCGGGCCCGCAGCCGCTGCAGGTAGGCCCCGGGAGCGGTCAGCCCGTCGGGGTGGTCGATGCGCAGCCCGCTCCAGACGTCGGGGTCGGTGGCGATCCACCGCAGCACCTCGGCGTGGGTGGCCTCGAAGACCTCCGGGTCGTCCACCCGCACGGCGGCGAGGTCGGAGACGTCGAAGAACCGCCGGTAGGTCAGCTCGGCGTTGCCCCGCCGCCAGTGCACCAGCCGGTAGTGCTGGCGCTCGTGCACCTCCTGCGGCGTGCCGGGCTCCCCGGTCCCGGGCGCCACCGGGTAGCGGTGCTCGTAGTAGCGGAGCTCCTCGCGGTCGTCGGAGAGCTCGAGCGCCGAGGTGTCCTCGGGCGAGCCCAGGACCGGGATGATGATCGGGGTCGAGAGGTCGGCGTCGTACCAGCCCGCGTACGGCGACTCCCGCCCCAGACGCAGCAGCGACCACCACGACGGGTTCGCCGCCGGTACCGCCACGCCCATGTGGTTGGGCACGAGGTCGAGCAGCGCGCGCATCCCGGCCTCGCGCAGCGCGCGCACCAGCGCCACCCGGGCCGGTTCGCCGCCGATCTCGTCGTTGACGTGCGTCGGGTCGACCACGTCGTACCCGTGCTTCGACCCCGGGGCGGGCTGGAGCAGCGGCGAGCAGTAGAGCGCGCCGGCCCCGAGATCGGAGAGGTACCCGAGGAGGTCGGTGGCCGCCGCGAGGTCCTGGTCGGGGGACAGCTGGAGCCGGTACGTCGACGGCGGGATCACCGCGTCAGGCTACAAGCCGTGACCGCCGTCCCCCGGCTCACGCGCGGCCGCCCGGGACGTCCTTGCCCGGCTTTCCGCTGACTGCCACGTTCCTCCCGGGGCGGTACGCGGCGGACCCGACCCCCGGGGGGACATCGTGAAGCGACTGGTGGTCTGTTGCGACGGGACGTGGAACACGCCCGATCAGTCCATGGCGGGTGATGCGGCACCGACGAACATCACCAAGATCGCGCTGCAGGTCGCCGAGGAGGGCGCGGACGGGGTCGAGCAGCGCGTCTTCTACGACCGCGGGGTCGGCACCGGACGGCTCGACCACCTCGCCGGCGGGATGTTCGGCCTCGGACTGACGAGGAACGTGAAGCAGGCCTACGCCTACCTCGTCGAGGGCTACGAGCCCGGCGACGAGGTCTACCTCTTCGGCTTCAGCCGCGGGGCCTACACGGCCCGGAGCCTCGCCGGGCTGATCCGCAACAGCGGGCTGCTCCGCCCGGAGTACCGCCACAAGATCGACCACGCCTACGACCTCTACCGCGACCGGGGCGACGAGACGCGTCCGAGGGAGGTCGCGGCGACCCTCTTCCGGCGCACGTGGTCCCACGACATCGACATCCAGTTCATCGGGGTGTTCGACACCGTGGGTGCCCTCGGGATCCCCGGGGTGGGGATGCAGGCGCTGACCCGCCGGTGGCAGTTCCACGACACCGCGCTGAGCTCCCGGGTGCGCCACGCCGCCCACGCGCTGGCGCTCCACGAGCGTCGCGGCCCGTTCCGCCCGACGCTGTGGGAGGAGGCGCCGGACCGGGAGGATCCCCTGCGGCAGGTCTGGTTCACCGGCGTCCACAGCGACGTCGGCGGCGGCTACGCCGAGCCCGAGCTCGCCGAGATCCCGCTGCTGTGGATGGTGGAGCGGGCGACCGCGGCCGGACTGGGGTTCCGGGACGGCGCGTTCGGGCCGATGCCGGAGGGGTCGAGCGCCGAGAGGCGCGGCCGGGGTGACTGGACGGCCCCGTCGACGTGGGGCCGGCGCCACGAGTCCTTCACCTTCCCGTACACCTGGCTCCGGCCGTACCGCCGCCGGTTCCGGCCCGACCTCGGCGGCGTGCAGGAGGTGGCGAGCACCGCGCGCGTCCGGGAGGACGACCCTGCGCGGCTCGGGGACTCCCCGCCGGCGGACCGGTCCTTCGCCGGCGCCGGCGAGTGCGCCCTCGGGCCCTGGCCCAGTCCGCCCGGCCTCCGGGACGGGGAGACGATGACGGTGACGGTGCGCCCCGGCCGTCACTGGGAGAACACCGGGATCGTCCTCGAGGGCGGCACCGGCTACGGGATCACGGCCTTCGGCAGCCGGTGGGCGGGCCTCGTCCCCGGGGCCCCCGGGGACTGCGAGAACGGCGACCGGCGGGGATTCACCCTCACCGGTTCCGCCGGCGACGCGCTGTACGTCGTCCGGTGCCGGTGGCAGGACCTGGGGCCCGGCGGCTGGCGGCTCACCTGCCGGGCCCGGCGGATCGGCACCGGCCACGACGACGAGCCCGGGAGCGTCGGGATCGGCGTCACCCGGCGCGATCCGTGGCCCGACCCGGCCGGTGGGTCCGGGTCGGATCGGATGACCCGGTGACGGTGGGCTACGTCACCGGCTCACGTCCCCGCGTCCGTGCGCTGCAGGAGCAGCATCGAGCGCGACGTCACCGTCAGCGTGTCGCCCCCGCCCAGCGTCCCCAGGTCGTCCGGGAGCTCGTCCACCGTCGTGATCGCCGAGGTCCGCGCCGTCCCGACGACCACGCTGCCCTCGACGGTGTCGAGCACGGTGCCCCATCGGTCCGGCAGACCCTCCCCGGGCAGCGTCACCTCGACGTCCTCGTGGTGCGCGTTGAAGATCAGCAGGAAGGAGTCGTCCACGACCCGTTGACCGCGCTGGTCGGACTCCGCGATCCCCTCGCCGTTGAGGAACACGGTGAGGACCGCGGCCGTGCCGGCTTCCCAGTCCTCGTCGCCCATCTCCTCGCCGGACGCGGTGAACCAGGCGATGTCGCGCTGGTAGTCCTCGTCGGCGCCGGCCTGCGCGGGAGCCGCCGGGCGGATCTCGCGGCCGTTGAAGAAGCGCCGGCGCCGGAACACCGCGTGCGCCGCCCGCAGCGCCGAGAGCTCGGCGGTGTAGCTCATGAGGTCGGAGTCGGACTTGTCGGGAGCCCACTCCATCCAGGAGATCTCGGAGTCCTGGCAGTACCCGTTGTTGTTGCCGTACTGCGTGCGGCCCATCTCGTCGCCGTGCAGCAGCATCGGCACGCCCTGGGAGAGGAAGAGGGTCGCGAGGAGGTTGCGGCGCTGGCGCTGGCGCAGCGTCTTCACGGCCTCGTCGTCGGTGGGGCCCTCGACGCCGCAGTTCCACGAGTTGTTGTCGTCAGCGCCGTCCTGGCCGCCCTCGCCGTTGGCCTCGTTGTGCTTCTCGTTGTAGGAGACGAGGTCGGACAGGGTGAACCCGTCGTGCGCGGTGACGAAGTTGATCGACGCGTAGGGCCGCCGGCCGTCGTCCTGGTACAGGTCGGACGACCCGGTCAGGCGCGCGGCGAACTCGCCCATCGTGCCCGGGGTGCCCCGCCAGAAGTCGCGGACGGTGTCGCGGTACTTGCCGTTCCACTCGGTCCACCCGGGCGGGAAGTTGCCCACCTGGTAGCCGCCGGGGCCGACGTCCCAGGGCTCGGCGATCAGCTTGA
>JAICLN010000212.1 GCA_025925615.1 Actinomycetospora sp.
CGACGTTCCCCACCCGCGTCCGCGACGGCCGCCTCGAGCTGCGGGTCGCGACCTGGCCCGGGGTGCCCGCGAGCTGACCACGCCGATTCCCCCTACTGCAGCGGGATCTCGGTGGCGTCGCCCTCGCCGCGGGTCCCGAAGATGCGGCGGTCGGACTCGTGGATGCGCAGGTCGTTGATGCTCGCCTCGCGCCGGCGCATCAGCCCGTCCTCGGCGAACTCCCAGTTCTCGTTGCCGTAGCAGCGCCACCACTGTCCGTCGGTGTCCCGGCACTCGTACTGGAAACGCACGGCGATCCGGTCGTCGGTGTAGGCCCACAACGACTTGCGCAGCGCGTAGTCCAGCTCCCGGTCCCACTTCCCGGTCAGGAAGGCGACGATCTCCGCGCGGCCCGTCACGAACGTGTCGCGGTTCCGCCACACCGAGTCCTCGGTGTAGGCGAGCGACACCTTCTCGGGGTCGCGGGTGTTCCAGGCGTTCTCGGCGGCCTGGACCTTCGTCGCGGCCGACTCGGCGTCGAACGGCGGGTAGGGCGGGCGACCGGCCATCGGGACCTCCAACGTGGCACGTGGCAGAACGGGCGTTCTCAGCTAACCTAGAACGGCCGTTCTCGATAGGGAAGCGGCCGGTCTTCACCGAGGAGGCGGCGCCGTGGACCGCGAGGAGGCCCGGGAGCGACTGCTCGGCGCGGCCGAGACGCTGTACTACAGCCGCGGGATCCACGCGGTCGGGATGGACGAGGTGCGTGACCGGGCGGGGGTGTCCCTGGCGCGGCTCTACCGGCTCTTCCCCTCGAAGGCCCACCTCGTCGCGGCGTACCTGCGGGCGCGCGACGAACGGTGGCGGGCCCGGTTGTCCGCGTTCGTCGAGGACGGCACCCCGGAGCGGGCCGGCTCGTCCGCCCGGCTCCTGGCGGTGTTCGACTGGCTCGCGGAGTGGTTCGCCGAGCCGGACTACCGCGGGTGCGCGTTCATCAACGCCTGGGGCGAGATCGGCGGCGCGGACGACCTCGTGGCGTCCGCGGTCCGCGAGCACAAGGAGCTCTTCCGCGCCTACCTGGTCGGGCTGGCCGCCGATCGCCCGGATCCGGTGGCGACCGCCGAGCAGATCCAGACGCTCGCCGAGGGCGCGATGGTGACCTCGGCGATCCTGGGCGGCCCGGCCGCGGCCCGGGCCCGCTCGGCCGCCGAGACGGTCCTCGCCGCCGCGTGACCGGCGCTCCCGAACGTTCACTCGTCGTCGTCGTCGTCGGTCGCCTCGTCCGACCCGTCGTCGTCCCGGGCACCGCTCACCGTCGCCGCCCGCACCTGGTCGCCCCCCGCGTGCACCGCGTCGAGGAGGGCGTTGATCGCGTCGGTCATGGCGTCCGCGAGGCGGTCGCCCTCGACGTGCAGGACCGCGTCGAGGCCGTCCGTCCCGACGGTCCGCACACTCGGGCGGTACTGGGCCATGGCCGACCGCAGGAGCTCGGGGGAGGACTGCACCGGGCCGGAGGTCGTCGCGGACGCGTGGATGTCGTAGATCATTCGGTCAGCCCTTCCCGGGTGAGGAGGCGGATCCGGGCGACGACGGCGGGCAGGTCCACCAGGTCGCCGACCGGCCGGCCGGTCGCGCTCGCCTGGTCGGGGTGGGTCACCCGCCCCCGGTAGGTCGACGGGCGCAGGTCCTCCACGGCCCAGTCCGGCGCCGCGAAGGCCGCGGGGACGGCGTCGTCGTCGATCTGCGGACCGAAGCCGGGGCCGCGGGTCGAGAGCGCGAGCACGATCACCTGCCCGCCCGGGACGACGACGCCGCGCAGCGCCGCGGCGTAGCGGGTGCGGTCGGCGGCGTCGAAGACGTGGAAGAGGGCGCTGTCGAGCACCGTGGCGAACCGCCCCAGGGACGCCGGGTCCATCGCGTCCGCGACGGTGAACTCGGCGGCCACCCCCGCGAGGCGGGCGCGCTCCCGGGCCCGCTCGACGGCGGCGGGCGCGGCGTCGGCGCCGAGCACCCGGTAGCCGAGGCGGCGCAGCAGGACGGTGTGCTCGCCGGTCCCGCAGCCGAGGTCGAGGACCGGGCCGGTGAGCGCGCCCGCTCGCTCCAGGTCGACGACGGCCGGTTGCGGTTCGCCGATCACCCACGGCGGCTCGCCGTGGCGGTAGGACTCCTCGAACGTGGTCGGCGTCGGGCTGCTCACGATGTCCTCCACGGTGCTCGGGCCGGTGTCCCCACCGAGGGTGCGACCTCCAGCGGGGTCGAGGTCAAGACCGTCCCGCTCGTCACGGTGCCCTCGAGGGCTGCAGCCAGGCCGCCGGCGCGCCGGCGACCTACGGGCCCGACGGGGCGCGGCTGAGGTCGACGACGCAGAACAGGTTGTCGTCGGGATCGGCGAGCACGACGAAGTCCGGCTCCGGCGGGTAGTGCTCCCAGTCCGGCTGCGTCGCCCCGAGCCCGAGCAGGCGGGCGACCTCGGCGTCCTGCTCGGCGGTCGTGTTGACGACCAGGTCGAGGTGCTGGCGCGGGTGGGGATCTGCGGGCGAGCCGCTGACCATCAGGGCGAGCGCCCGTTCCCCCGCGGAGGTGGTCAGCGTCTGCCAGGTCGGGCTCGCCCACTCCGCGCTCACGGTGAGCGCGAGCGCGGCGGACCAGAAGGCCGTGGCGCGGTCGAGGTCGGTCACGCCGATCACCGGGAAGCCGAGGCGCAGCATGGGGACACCCTTGCGTGCCGGGCGGGTCGGCGCATCCGAGGGACCCGGCTGCCAAGGGTCCGCCGGCGGGCGTACGGTCGCTCCTCCGCGAGAACGACGACGATGACAACGGCGTCATCGGAGGTGTGTCGATGTCCGAGACGGAACGCGAACCCGCCACCGCGCAGCGCAGCGTGGACCCGGAGACGGTGCGGCGCGGCGATGTCCGCGGCATGGTCGAGTCGGCCCGGCAGTGGGCCCGCCAGCAGGGGTTGGCCGTGCCGACCCGCGGCCCGCTGCCCCCGGAGGTCGTGGCCCAGTACCGGCGTCGCCAGACCCCGGAGTGAGGGAGGTCGGAACTCGCGGCGGGTGATGCTCTCCCACTCCGGGACATCACTCCTCGGCCGTCGTGGGCCGTCGGGTCGGCGCCGTCCGTTCACGCCATCGGTGGATGATCGGCGCAACCACCGACCCGGACCGGAAGCGGTCGAACGACGGATGGGTCCGTGGCCCGGCGATCGGGCATCCTCGGACGTGTCCGGAACGGGAAGGAGCCCGGAGTGCTCCTGAGCGGCGTGCTGGTGGCCGTGGGCGCGGCGGCCGCCAACGCCTTCGGCTCGGTGCTGCAACGCTCGGCCTCCCGCCACCACGACCCGGCGGCCGGCCGACGTCGGGCGGTGCTGGACCTGCTGCGGCGCCCGGCGTGGACGGCGGGGATCGCCGGGCACGTCGTCGGGTTCGCTCTGCAGGCGGCGGCGCTGACCCTCGCGCCCATCTCGATGGTGCAGCCGATAGTGATCACCGAATTGCCCTTCACGCTCGTCCTCAGCGCCGTGGTGCTGCACACCCCGATGGGACGGCGGGCCTGGGCCGCGATCGCGGCCATGGCTCTCGGCCTGGGGCTGCTGCTGTTCTGCCTGGTGCCCAGCGGGGGCGACCCGGCCACGACGTCGGGTGTGGCCTGGCTCGTCGGCTCGGCGGCGGTGGTCGTCGTGCTGGCCGTGCTCACGATCCTCGGGCGGGGTGGTCGGGGACGACGGCGCGCGCTCTGGTTCGGGCTCGGCGCCGGCGTGACCTACGGCTACAACGCCGCGCTCCTGGCGGGGCTCGCCCCCGCGTACTCCCACGGTCTGCTCGGGGTGCTCACCACCTGGCAGACCTACGGGGTGCTCGTCGGCGGCACCGTCTCGTTCGTCTTCCTCCAGCAGGCCCTGCAGTCCGGGGACCTGCTCTGGGCCCAGCCGGGCATCACCCTCGCGAACCCGCTCGTCGCGCTCATCTGGGGCTTCGCGGTGTTCGGGGAGCGGGTCCCCCTCGACGCCTGGGCCCTCGGCGGTCTCGCGGGCGCCGCCGGCATCGCCGCGGGCACCGTCGTGCTGAGCCGCATCGAGAGCGTGGCGGTCGAGATCGACGTCCGACCGCCCCCGGCACCGGCCTGACGCACGTAGCCCTCGACCCCCAGGACGCTAGGCAGTTGATCATGGCGAGCGCGACGCCGCCGTTCGTCGCGCTCAGCAGGATCGTCTGCCTAGTATGGCCCGCGCTCGCGGCCCCGGCGGGGCACCATGTCCTCCCGTGGCCGAGACCCTGCTCATCACCGGTGCCGCCGGGCGGATCGGCGGCATGCTGCGCCCCCGCCTGGCCCGTACCGACCGCACCCTGCGCCTGCTCGACATTGCCGAGATCGACGGCCCGGGGGAGCGGGAGGAGGTGGTGACGGCGTCGGTCACCGACCTCGACGCGCTCACCGAGGCCTGCCGGGGTGCGGACGCCGTCGTGCACCTGGGCGGGATCAGCGGGGAGGCCGCGTGGAGCGCGATCCTCGACGTCAACATCCACGGCACGTTCACGGTCTTCGAGGCCGCCCGCCGCGCCGGCGTCCCCCGCGTGGTCTTCGCCAGCAGCAACCACGCGGCCGGCTTCCACCCCGCCGTCGACCCCGTGCCGGACGACCTCCCGGCCCGTCCGGACACGCTGTACGGCGTCGCCAAGGTGACCGGCGAGGCGCTGGGCAGCCTCTACCACGACCGCTACGGCCTCGACGTCGTCTGCCTGCGGATCGGCTCGTGCTTCGAGGAGCCGCCGGACGCCCGGGCGCTGGCCACCTGGCTCTCGCCCGGCGACGTGGCCCGGCTCGTGGACGCCGCGGTCACCGTCCGGGCGCCCGGCTTCCGCGTCGTCTGGGGCGTCTCGGACAACACCCGCCGTCGCTGGTCGCTCACGGGCGCGGCCGAGCTGGGGTACCGCTCCGCCGACGACGCCGAGGTGTTCGCCGAGCGCGACCTGGCGTCCGACGCGTGGACCGACGCGTTCGTCGGCGGTGGCTTCGCCGGACCGCGCTACGACGATCCGGGCGTCTGATTGGATCCGGCGCGTGGGCGTCAGGGGCGGGCGCGCAGCTCGGCCACCTCGTCGCCGGTCAGTTCCACCCGCCCGGCTCAGAGGTCGCCGAGGGGGACGCCCGGGTCGGCCAGCAGCCCGCCCTCGACGGGGCGACCCGCGCGGATGATGCGGTCGATGTCCTCGGCGACGTCCCAGACGTTGACGTTCATCCCGGCGAGCAGCCGGCCCGACCGGAGCCAGAACGCCACGAACTCCCGGGACGCGAGGTCGCCGCGCACCACCAGCTCGTCGGCCTCGCCCGGGCCGGCGTAGCCGGTGTACTCCATGCCGAGGTCGTACTGGTCGGTGAAGAAGTAGGGCAGCGCGTCGTAGGTCGCCGTCGGTTCGTCGAGCATCGCGCGGGCGGCCACGGGACCGCTGTTCTGCGCGGTCGCCCAGTGCTCCACGCGGAGCCGCCGGTCGAGCGCCGGGTACCGGATGGTGGCGATGTCCCCGGCGGCGTGGATGCGCGGATCGCTGGTGCGCAGGTGCTCGTCGACGACGACGCCGCCCTGCTCGACGTCGAGCCCCGCGGCCTCGGCGAGCCCGATGTTGGGCGCCGCGCCGACGCCGACCACGACGATGTCGGCCGCGACGACCTCGCCGTCGGCCAGGCGCACGCCCCGGGCCGCGCCGCCCTCCCCGACGATGTCGGCGACCTGCACGCCGAGGCGCACGTCCACGCCGCGCTCGCGGTGCAGTTCGGCGAACACCGCCCCGATGTCCGGGCCGAGGGCGGCGAGCAACGGCTGTTCCGCGGCCTCGAGGACGGTGACCTCGGCGCCCGCGAGCCGCGCCGCCGCGGCCACCTCGAGCCCGATCCACCCGGCGCCGATGACGGCGACCCGGTCGGCGCTCAGCACGGCCGTCCGGAGGCGGTCACTGTCGTCGAGGGTGCGCAGGTGCAGGACCCCGTCGAGCTCGGCACCCGGCACCGGCAGGCGCCGGGCCGACGATCCCGTGGCGAGGAGCAGGCGCTCGTAGCCCACGTGCTCGCCGTCGGCCAGCACGACCTCGGCAGCGTCCCGCTCGATCGCGGTGACGACCGCGCCGGTGCGCAGCGTGATCCCGGCCTCGCCGTACCACTCGGCGGGGTGGACGAAGACCGAGTCCTGGTCGGCGGCGCCCTGGAGGTACTCCTTCGACAGCGGCGGCCGCTCGTAGGGCCGGTGCTCCTCACCGCCGAGGAGCACCACCTCGCCGTCGAAACCCGCCTCGCGCAGGGTCTCCGCGGCCCGGGCTCCGGCCAGCCCGGCCCCGACGATCACGTGGGTCATCGCGTCCTCCGTCCCGTCGGGAAGAGAGGACCGTAGCGCTGTCGCGACCCCTACGGCACCGGTGGCGGCGGGAGCGTCCCGAGCAGCCCCTCGACGGCCATGCCGATCGCGAGCAGACCCGAGTCGCCGTCGACGGGGCCCTCGAGGTTCAGTCCCACCGGCAGCCCCGTCGGGGTGCGGCCGGCGGGCAGCGAGAGGCTGGGGACGCCGGCGCTGCTGCCCGGGCCCATGTTGCGGATCGTCGTGGTGAACGTGTCCACCGGCGGCCCGCCGTCGACCGAGAGCGTGCCCGAGCCGTTGACGGCGTCGATCAGCGTCGGCAGGACGGGGGAGGTCGGGAAGAGGATCGCGGCGAGGCGGTGCTCGCGGAAGTGGTCGGCGTAGATCTGCTGCAGCCGGGGCCGGTGGACCCCGATCGCGTCGGGGTAGGCGTCGCCGAACGCGTCGGCCATGACCCCGGCGAAGGCGTTGCGGACGTCGGGGCTCGCGATGCTCTCCGCGATCTCCTCGAGCGTGACGTCCTCGACGCCGGTCTCGCGCAGGTAGGCGGGGATGGCGGTGCGCGGCTCGTGGAGGGCGAGCGCGAACAGGATTTGCTCGGAGAGCGCCAGGGCCTCGGGCAGGTCGACGTCGACGAGGACGACCCCGGCGTCGGCGAGCCGGTCCCGGGCCTCGATCATCACGGCCGCGACGGCCCGCTCGAGGTCGCTCCACAGCCCGGCCGGCACGCCGATCCGCAGGCCGACGAGCTCGGCCGGCGCGGGCACGGCGCCGCCGGTGACGACGGCGTCGAGGAGTGCCACGTCGTGCACCGTCCGGCCCAGCGGCCCCACGGTGTCGAGGGTGTGGCTCAGCGGGAGCACCCCGGTGCCGCTCCAGCGTCGCGAGGGCCCGCCGGTCGAGGGCCGGAGGCCGACGATCCCGCTGAACGCGGCCGGGATCCGGACCGAGGCGCCGGTGTCCGTGCCGAGGCCGGCGGGCACGAGGCGCGCGGCGATGGCCGCCGCGGTGCCGCCCGACGAGCCGCCGGGGATGCGCGAGGGGTCGTAGGGGTTGCGGGTGATCGCGGAGCCGGGCGCGAGGTTCGTCGTCGTGATGCCGAACGCCATCTCATGCATCGTCGACTTCCCGACGAC
>JAICLN010000127.1 GCA_025925615.1 Actinomycetospora sp.
CTGCTCGCGCTCGTCGTGACCGCCGCCCATGCCGGCCCCGCGGTGTCGGCCGACGGCGTCGATCTCGTCGACGAAGATGATGCAGGGGGAGTTCTGCTTGGCCTGCTCGAACAGGTCGCGCACCCGGGCGGCGCCGACGCCGACGAACATCTCGACGAAGTCCGACCCGGAGATCGTGTAGAACGGCACCCCGGCCTCGCCGGCCACCGCGCGGGCCAGCAGCGTCTTGCCGGTGCCGGGCGGGCCGTAGAGCAGGACGCCCTTCGGGATCTTCGCGCCCAGCGCCTGGTAGCGCGTCGGGTTCTGCAGGAAGTCCTTGATCTCGTACAGCTCTTCGACGGCCTCGTCGGCGCCCGCGACGTCACCGAACGTCGTCTTGGGCATGTCCTTGTTGAGCTGCTTGGCCTTGGACTTGCCGAACGAGAGCACGCGGTTGCCGCCGCCCTGGGCGTTCATCAGCCAGAACAGCATCACCAGCACGAGGGCCAGCGGGATCAGGTAGATCAGCATCTGGCCGAGCAGGGACTCCTGGGTCACCTGCGTGTCGAACCCACCGCGCGCGGGGTTCTGCCGGAGCTCGGCGAAGATCTGGGACCCGGCCGCGGCCGGGTACTGCGCGTAGATCTCGGTGGTCCGCACGGGGGCACCGCTGGTGCCGTCGGCCGGCGGGACGTCCACGGGGTTGACCAGCGTCATCCGCAGACGCTGTTCCTTGTCCTCCAGCGTGACGTCGGCGACGTTGTGCTGATCGATCTGCTGGAGGGCCAGGGACGTGGACGCCTGCGTGTAGCCGCGCGTGTCGCTGAACAGCGACGACACGGCCAGGTAGACGACGAAGAGCACCACGATCCAGATCAGTGGATTGCGGAGCAGGCGCTTGCGGTCCATGCGGTGGCGGCCGGTCCGGCCTCGACCCTCCCCGGGTTGACTGCTGCCGTGGATTCCAGGGAAGCCCTGATCTGCTCAATGTACCCCGGAGCACCGACACCCGGCCGCGCGCGGCGTCCCCCGCGGTCACGGCGGCGTCCGCCGGGGCGAACACCCCGGCGGTCGGCGTCAGCGTCGTCGGGCGGTCCCGAAGAGCCCGCGGGTGATCTCCCGGCCGGCCGCGCTGGCGGCCGAACGGAGGAACGACTTGACGGCCGGATTCGCCATGGCCTTCTCGAGGAAGCCCGGCCCCTCGTCCTCCGAGGGCGGCGGGGCCTGCGGCGGCGCCGGCTGCGGCGGCTGGTCGGCCGGCACCGGCGCGGGCTCGGTCTGCGGGGCCTGGGTGGCGCCGGTGCGCGCGGCCAGCCGCTCGTACGCCGACTCCCGGTCCACCGTCTCGCCGTACTTGCCCCAGAGCGGCGAGGCTTTCGCCGACTCCGTCACCGCCGACTCGCCGATCGCGGCCATGAGCGAGCGCGGGGCGCGCAGCCGGGTCCAGGCCACCGGCGTCGGCGCGCCGCGCTCCGAGAGCACCGTCACGATCGCCTCGCCGATCCCCAGCGAGGTCAGCGCGGTCTCGATGTCGTAGACCTTCGACTTCGGGTAGGTCCGCGCGGTCCTCGTCAGCGCCTTCTGGTCGTCGGGGGTGAAGGCCCGCAACGCGTGCTGCACCCGGGCGCCCAGCTGGGAGAGGACGTCGTTGGGGATGTCGGTCGGCAGCTGCGTGCAGAAGAAGACGCCGACGCCCTTCGACCGGATCAGCTTCACCGTCTGCTCGATGCGGTCCAGGAAGGCCTTCGACGCGTCGGCGAAGAGCAGGTGCGCCTCGTCGAAGAAGAAGACGAGCTTGGGCTTGTCGATGTCGCCGGCCTCGGGGAGGTCCTCGAAGAGCTCGGCGAGCAGCCACATGAGGAACGTCGAGAAGAGCGTCGGGTCGGCCTGCTGGTCGGCCAGCTCGAGGAGCGTGACGACGCCCTTGCCGTCGGAGACCGTGAGCAGGTCGGCCGGGTCGAACTCCGGCTCCCCGAAGAACTCGTCGCCGCCGCGGGCCTCGAGGTTGACCAGCGCGCGCAGGATGACGCCCGCGGTCGACGACGAGACCCCGCCGATGCCCTTGAGCTCGGCCTTGCCCTCGTCGGAGAGCAGGTGCTGGATCACCGCGCGCAGGTCCTTGGTGTCCAGCAGGGCGAGGCCCTTCTCGTCGGCCCAGTGGAAGATCAGGCCGAGCGTGGACTCCTGGGTGGCGTTGAGGCCCAGCACCTTCGACAGCAGGATCGGGCCGAACGCGGTGATCGTCGCGCGGACCGGGACGCCGATCCCCCGGGCGCCGAGCGAGAGGAACCGCACCGGGAACGCCGTCGGGACCCAGTCGTCGCCGGTCTCCTGGACGCGCTTGGCCGTCCGGTCGCTCGTCTCGCCGGGCCGGGCGAGCCCGGACAGGTCGCCCTTCACGTCGGCGAGCAGCACCGGGACACCCGCCGCGGAGCACTGCTCGGCGAGGTTCTGCAGCGTCTTGGTCTTGCCCGTCCCGGTCGCGCCCGCGACGAGGCCGTGGCGGTTCAGCGTCGCAAAGGGGATCCGGACGCGGGCCGATGCGTCGGCGATGTCGTCCACGACGACCGCGCCGAGCTCGAGCGCGGCCCCCTCCGTGGCGTACCCGGCGGCGATCTCGGCAGCAGCGTTCTCGCTCACGGGCGGGAGAGTAGCGGGTCGGACGCGACCGGTCGCCCGTCCGTGATCTCCGGGGCGTCCGGCGGCGTCGTCGGGTCGGCGGGGTCTTGATCACGAGCACGTGACGCACCAGCGGAGGCACGCGGACCGGCCTGGTGTGCCCCTGGTCCGGGGGCGTTCGGGCCGCCCGACGCCACCCCGTGATCAGGGGCACACGAGGCAGCCCCGACGGCGCTCGCCCCTGCCCACGTGCCCGTCGACGGCGGACCGGGCCCCGCATGTCAACAGCGGAGGGCCACCGCTGACACCCCCGCTACTTCGCCGGGAGGTCCACCCGCGTCGCGATCGTCTCGCCGCGCTGGTCCCGCTCCCCCGTCACGGTGACCTGCGACCCGATCCGCAGTGCCCCGTTGCCGATGGCCGCCGGGGTGGCGACGACGGTGCCCGGGGTGGTCTGCAGCGCGGTCAGGGTGCCGTCGGCGGAGCGCACGGTGACCACGGGCGACCCGCCGGGCGGCGTGTCCACGGCCTCGATGGTCCCGAGCACCGGCGGCACCGAGCCCGGGCCGGTCGCCGGAGCGGTGGCGCGCCCGATGAGCAGGCCGGCCCCCAGGAAGACGACGGCGCCGAGGACCAGCAGCAGGATGCGCGTCGAGCGGGCCATCCCGGGCCGGTTGAGGCGGTCGCGGATCTGGGTGTCGTCCATGGGCCGGTCGAGCACCTGGGCCGACGACGGCGGCGGTGCCCCGCCGACGGTGGGCGCGTCGTCCCAGCCGCGCGCCGGGCCCCCGTCACGCCGAAACGTGTCGGCGCCGAAGGCCGGCTGGGGGCTCGGCGAGTGGATCGGGCCGGTGTCCGGGGAGTCCGGGCCTCCCGACGTGCCGTGCACGGCCGTCGGGCGCTCGTCCTCCGACTCCTCCGACCCCGACGTCCGTTCCTCCTCGTTCGCCATCCCGGCTCCTCCCTGGTCGGTGGCAGTGCCCGCGCCGTCACTCACGTCGCAGGGCCTCGATCGGGCGCAACCGCGCCGCGCGGCGCGCCGGGTAGCCACCGAAGAACACCCCGATGGCGATGGACACCACGACGGCGGCGATGACCGCCCCGGGGACGACGACCGCCCGGAAACCGCCCGGCAGTGGGATGAGCGTCCCCCCGATGCCGATCGCCACCCCGATCGCCCCCGCCAGGGCCGAGAGGATGACCGACTCCACGAGGAACTGGGCGAGGATCGCCGACGGGGTCGCGCCGAGGGCCTTCCGGATGCCGATCTCCCGGGTCCGCTCGGTCACCGAGACCAGCATGATGTTGGTGATCCCGATCCCCCCGACGAGCAGCGAGATGCCCGCGATCCCCGCCAGCAGCAAGGAGAACGTCGACAGGGTCTGGTCGAGGACCTGGGCGATCTGCGCGGAGCTGATCAACTGGTAGTCTCGGTTGTTCGGGTTCGTGATGCCGTGGCGGCGGTCGATGATCGAGTAGACCTCCGACTCGGCTGCGTTCTGCGAGTCCGTCGTGCGGGCGCCGACCACGATCTGGTTCAGGTTCCCGAATCCCGTGAACGTGCTCTGGACCGCGGTCAGCGGCGCGAGCACGTTGGTGTCGGGGTTCGCCCCCGGTCCGCCCTGCCCCTTGGCCTGCAGGATGCCGATCACCTGGAACGGCGAGCCGTTCAACAGCACCGTCCGGCCGAGCGGGACCGACCCGACGCCGAACATGTCGTCGGCGACGGTCCGTCCGAGGACGGCGACGGGACGAGCCGCCGTCAGGTCGGCCTGGTCGTACCCGCGGCCCGAGGCGACGACCTGGTTCGCCCCGGGGAAGTAGTCGGGGGTGCTGCCGATGACCGTGTCGGTCTCGGAGTTGGGCCCCGACGCGACCGTCGCCGAGGTCTGCACCACCGGCGCGACGTACGCGACGTCGGGCGCGCCCTGCGGGTCGGCGAGCGCCGCGGCGTCGGCGGCGGTCAGGGGTCGGGAGGACGCGCCCGCGGAGGCGCCGGCCGTCCCGCTCGCCGCCCGCGCGATCACGGTGATGCTGTTGGCCCCGAGCCCGGTGATCTGGCTCTGGATGAACTTGGCCGCACCGTTGCCCAGGGCCGTCAGCAGGATGACCGCGGCGATGCCGATGACGATGCCGAGCATCGTGAGCAAGGACCGCAGCCGGTTGGCCACCAGAGCCCGGACCGCGAAACGGAGGATCTCGACGCTGCTCACGGTCGCGCGCCGGCCTGTTCCGCGAGCCGGCCGTCGGTGACGACGACGGTCCGGTCGGCGCGCGCGGCGACCCGTTCCTCGTGGGTGATGAGGACGATCGTCCGCCCGGTCGCGTGGAGCCCGTCGAAGAGGTCGAGGACGTCCTCCGTGCTCGCGGAGTCCAGGTTGCCGGTCGGTTCGTCCGCCAGGAGCAGGGCCGGCCGGGTGACCAGGGCGCGCGCCACGGCGACGCGCTGCTGCTGACCGCCGGAGAGCTGGTTCGGCCGGTGGTCGGCACGGTCGGCCAGCCCGACGAGGTCGAGCGCGGCCCTGGTCCGCTCGCGCCGCCCTCGGCGCGAGACCCCGGCGTAGACCATCGGCAGCTCCACGTTGGCGAACGTCGTCGTACGCGGGATGAGGTTGAACGACTGGAAGATGAAGCCGATCTGGCGGTTGCGCAGGATCGACTGCTGCCGCTCGTCGAGGTCGGCGACGTCGAGGCCGTCGAGCAGGTACCGCCCCGACGTCGGCGCGTCGAGGCACCCGAGGATGTTGAGCAGCGTCGACTTGCCCGACCCGGACTGCCCGACCACGGCCACGTACTCGCCGCGTCGGACCAGGAGGTCGACCTCACGCAGCGCGTGCACCGCCGTCTCGCCCTCGCCGTAGACCTTCGACATGCGCCGGACGTCGAGGACCGGCGCCTCCGACCGATCGTCGGCGGCGCGCGTCATCGCCCGGCTCCGCCGCCTCCACCGGCACCGCCACCGCCGCGCCCGCCGCCACCGTTGAGCCCGCGCAGCGTCGCGGCCGAGCTGGCGGACTGGTCGGGAAGCACGACGAGGTCACCGAGCGAGAGGCCCGAGGTGACCTGGGTGACCGTGTCCGAGCTGAGGCCGGTGCCGATGGTGCGCTGTGCGGTGGAGCCGTCGGGCTGCAGGACCTGGACCGTGCCCTGCCCGGAGTCCGGACCACCGACGGGCGTGACCGCGACCGAGGGCAGGAAGGTGACGTCGTTCGCCTGGGCCGTGGTGATCGAGACGCTGGCCGACATCCCGGGGCGCAGGCCCGGCGGGGGTGTCGGCATCAGCACGGCGGTGCCGTACTGGACCGTGGTCTGGGAGCCGGGGAGCAGGTTGATCGACGTGACCGAACCCGGGATCTTCTGGCCCGGCAGCGCGTTCACCGACACCGCCACCGGCTGGGCGTTCGCGACCTTCCCGACGTCGAGCTCGGGGACCTGGGCGAGCACCTGCATCGCGGCGAGGTTGGCGATCGTCATGACGGCCGGCGCGTTCGGTGCGGCGGTGGCGGTCGAGCCGCCGGTCGATCCGGTGATCGTGGCGGCCCCTCCGGCCCCTCCGGCCCCTCCGGCGCCGCCGCCCGAGGCCGTGGAGGACCCCGTCGTCGCCGACTGACCCGACCCGGCGCCGCTCGAGATCGCCGATCCGTCCGGGAGCCGCCCACCCGCCGGGTTCCCGGTCGCCGTCGAGGACAGGACGATCCCCTGGGGTCCGGCCATCTGCCCGACGAGCCCGTCCAGACTCACGACGGTGCCGTCCGCCGGTGCGACGAGGTCGAGGTTGTCCGTGGCCTGCTCGGCCTGGATACGGGCGGCCCGGTCCTGGTCGAGCTTGGCGCGGGCATTGCGGACCGCCGCCTCACCCGGGTCCTCCGAGGTCTTCGCGGTCGTGCTGGGCGACGCTGCCCCGCCCGTCGCTGTACTCGTGGTCGAAGTCTGCATGGTGCCGGCCGGCGCGGTCGCTGTCGGTGCGGCCGCCGCGGGGGCAGGGGCCACCGCGGCGGGGGGCGCCGGGGGGGCCGGCGTTGGCGAGTTCGACGAGACCAGAGGTGACCCGCCAAGAACCGAGCCGCCTGCAGAGCCCGAGGGCGAGGTGTTCCCGCCGGGGTCACCATTCGCGGGGAGGACGTCTTCCACTCGGCCGGCTCCGGCATTCGCGAACCCGCTCGTCCGGGTCGTGTTCGATCCCGTGGTCGACGTCGTGCTCGTGCTCGCGGTCGACGTTCCGGTCGTGCTCGTCCCCGACGTCGAGGACGACGGGTGGTCCTTCTGGTACTCGGCGTCGTCGAGGGCCTGCTCGTCGGCCGACACCTGGGCGTTCGCGGCCTTGAGGTTGGCGTCCGCGTACTCCGCGTCGAGGCTGGCGACGACCTGGCCCTTGGTGACGTGGTCGCCCAGCTTCACGTCGACCTCGGCGATCTTCCCGCTCGCCGAGAAGTTCAGCGTCGCGCTCGCCGCGGTCGTGACGCTGCCGGCCGCGGTCACCGTCTCGGCGACCGTCCCGCGCCCGACCGGTGTGGTGCGCAACGCGGAGCTCGAGCTCGACGACGACTTCGTCAGGGCATAGGTCGTGCCGCCCGCCGCAAGCAGCACGACGAGCAGGATCGCGCCGTTCACGACCCAGAGGCGGCGCGTCATGCGGCGCAGACTAGGACCACGAGGATCTGCGGTGCCGCCGGGGGTGTGATGATCCGGGAGCCGACTCCCGACTAAGTGATGCGAAGGTAACGCTCAGGCATATACCGAGGGCGCCAGGGTCCCGATGTAGGGGAGGTCGCGGTATCGCTCGGCGTAGTCGAGCCCGAAACCGACCACGAACTCGTTCGGGATGTCGAACCCCACGTACGCGATGTCGACGTCGAGCTTCGCGGCCTCGGGCTTGCGCAGCAGCGTCACCACATGCAGCGACGCCGGCCCGCGGGACTCGAGGTTCTTCCGCAGCCAGGACAGGGTCAGCCCGGAGTCGATGATGTCCTCGACGATGAGCACGTGCCGGTTCGAGATGTCCCGGTCGAGGTCCTTGAGGATCCGCACCACGCCCGACGACGACGTTGCGGACCCGTAGGAGCTGATCGCCATGAACTCGAGCTGCGTGGGCACGGGCAGGCGCCGCGCGAGATCCGTCATGAACATCACGGCGCCCTTGAGGACGCCCACCAGCAGCAGGTCCGGCTCGCCCGGCCGCGGCTCGCCGTAGTCGGCGGCGATGGTGTCCGCCAGCTTCGCGATCTTGTCCTGAATCTCGTCGGAGGTGATCAGCACGGACGCGATGTCGCCGTCGTACACCTTGAGCGGACTCCTTCGTCGGGCTCGGCGGTCTTCCCCGGTGGTCCAACCGGTCGAGCCGCTGCGGACCCGACGGACGCCCAGCCTCCCACGCACGCGGATGACCTCCAAGCCGCCCGGAAGTGACGGTGGCCCCTGTCCGCGCCAGCGGGCGACGAGCCCGTCGACGGCTCGCACCTGCGCGTCGTCGAACCCACGGACCCCGGCGTCGGCGAGCCAGGCCCGCAGTACCCGCCGTCGTACGGCCGGCGGGTGCGGCGCGGTCAGCGCCGTGTCGAGCCCGCGCTCGTCGTCGCGGGCCGCGGTCAGGATCCCCGCCGCGACGGTGTCCAGCGCCGCGTCGTCGTCGGCGAGCTGGTCGGCGGTCCGGGCGAGGGCCTCGGCGACGCCACCCGACAGCACGTCCTCGAGCAGCGGCAGCACCTCGTGGCGCAGCCGGACGCGGGTGTAGCGGGGGTCGACGTTGTGCGGGTCGTCCCAGGGGTGCAGGCCGGCGTCGGCGCACGCGGCCCGGGTCGTGGTCCGGCGGACCCCGAGCAGCGGCCGGGACCACGGCGGATCCCAGGGCCGCATGCCGGCGAGCGAGCGCGCGCCCGACCCGCGGCCGAGCCCGAGCAGCACCGTCTCCGCCTGGTCGTCGAGGGTGTGCCCGAGGAGCACCGGCGCGCCGCCGAGGGTCGCCGACGCCTCCCGCAGCGCCGCGTACCGCGCCCGCCGCGCCGCCGACTCCGGCCCCTCCCCCGCCGCCACCACGGTCACCGTCGCGACCCGCGCGTCGATCCCGAGGCCGTGCAGCACCGCGCACGCCTCGCCGGCCTGCGTCGTGGAGCCCGGCTGCAGGCCGTGGTCGACGACGAGGCCGTGCACGGCCACCTCGCGGGCGGCACCGACGTGCGCGGCGGCCGCGGCCAGGGCGAGCGAGTCCGCCCCGCCCGAGCAGGCCACGACGACGGCGGGTGCGGGCGCCTCCTCGAGCGCGGACCGGACCGCGCGGCGTACCTCGGCCGTCGCGGGCGACACGCGAGGCACGGCGTCAGCCGTGGACGCGCCGGACCCAGGCGGCCGGCTCGGTGATCTCCGAGCGCCGGGGCAGCGTCTCGGGCGAGGTCCAGACGGCGTTGAAGCCCGACATGCCGACCGTCGCGACGACCTCGTCGACGAACACCCGGCCCTGCTCGTACTGCTGGATCTTGGCCTGGACGCCCAGCAGGACGCGGAGCAGCCGGTCGACCGGCCCGCCGCCACGCCGCCGCGCGGAGAACCGTCGCCGGATGACCTCCACCGACGGGACCACCGCGGGACCGACCTCGTCCATGACGTGCTCGGCGTGCCCCTCGAGCAGGGTCGTGAGCGCGAGCAGGCGGTCGAGGACCTCGGTCTGCGCGGGGCCCTGCAGCATCTCGAGCAGCGAGACGTCACTGCGCGAGCGCAGCGCCTTGACGATGTCCGGAATCCGGTCGAGGGCCGCGGTCACCCCGCTCTCCATCCCGGAGGCGAACGTCGTGACCTCGTCGCGGAAGTGGTCGCGCAGCCACGGCACGGCGGTGAACTGCAGCCGGTGGGTGGCCTCGTGCACGCACACCCACAGCGCGAAGTCGTCGGCGTCGACGTCGAGCGCGTCGCGGGCCGCGGTGACGTTGGGCGCGACGAGCAGCAGCTGCCCGGCGCGCTCCGGCCCGGCGAACGGGTCGTACTGGCCGAGCACCTTGGTGGACAGGAACGAGAGCAGCCCGCCCATCTGCACGGCGGCGACCGAGGACGTCACGCCGCCGGCGACGCGGGCCAGCGTGCTCGGCGGGCCGGAGCGCACCGTCGGCAGCCGCACGCCCGAGGTGAGGGCGGCGATGCCCTCGGTGGCCGACGCGATCCAGCCGGGCCGGTCGACCACCGCGGCGCCGGGGATCGACAGGTCCCCGCCGAGCCCGGTGAGCTCGCGGACGTGCCCCTCACCCACCCGCGCGCCGTCCGCCAGCCGGGCGACCTCGAGCGCGGCCTCCTCGGCCGGCACCGACGGTCCCGGCGGGACCAGGCGGGAGCCGGTGGCGGCGGCGAGGTCCCAGCGGACGGGCAGGCCGGTGGGCTGCGACCCCGCCGCCGGGTCTCGGGTCTCGGGAGCGTCCTGGGCGGTCAC
>JAICLN010000066.1 GCA_025925615.1 Actinomycetospora sp.
CTGCAGCGCGTCCGGCGTGGAGAACGCCGGGTCCTCGTGGACGTAGCTGTAGCCGGCGAACAGTTCGTCGGCGCCCTCGCCGGTGAGCACGACCTTGACGTGCTTGACGGCCTCGCGCGCCAGGAGCAGGTTCGGCACCGCCGAGCGCACCAGCGCCGGGTCGAAGTGCTCGATCACCGTCACGGCCTCGTCGAGGGCCTCCTCGAGGTCCTCCGCGGTCGGGACGATCTCGTGGTGGTCCGTGCCGAGGGACTCGGCGACCGCGTGGGCGGCGAGCAGGTCGGCGCTGCCCTCGGTGCCGACGGCGAACGTCGGGAGCTTCTCGCCCTTCTCCGCGGCGACCTGGGCGGCCACGGCGGCGACGATCGCGGAGTCCAGACCGCCGGAGAGGAACACCCCGACGGGGACGTCGCTCATCATGTGGCGGCGGATCGAGTCCGAGAGGACCTCGCGGATGTGCCCGAGGTCCGCCGCGGTCCACCCCGGCTCCGCCGCCAGGCGCGCGGGCCGGACCTCGACCGGGACCGCATCGGCGAACCGGACCATCGCGCCCTCGGCGACGTCGCGGCCGATGAGGCCCGGCGTCCACGCGTACCCGGGCGGGAAGGCCTCGACCATCGGCTGGTCCTCGTCGTCGAAGGCACGCAGTTCGCTTGCGAAAAGCGTGAGGCCGTCGAGGCGGGCCCAGTACAGCGGCTTGATGCCGATCGGGTCCCGCGCGACGACGCCGCGCCCGTCGGTGTGCGCCATGGCCAGCGCGTACATGCCCCGCAGGTCGTGCAGCGCCGCGGAGCCGTCGCGCAGCACCAGGCGGAACGCCGACTCGGTGTCGGAGTCGGTGGAGAAGCAGACCTCGGAGAGCCCGTCCCGGAGGTCCCCGTGGTTGTAGATTTCACCGTTGCCGACCACGTAGGTCGAGCCGGTCTCGTCGGCGATGGGCTGCCGGCCCCCGGTGACGTCCATGATGGACAAAACGCTGGTGGCCGAGCCACGCGTGCTCGAGCCGGACGCTTCCCGTGTCGTCGGGTCCGCGGTGGGACAGGCGCGCGAGCATCCGCTCGCACTTCTCGAGATCGATTTCGCCGTACGCAGAAACGATTCCGCACATGAAGCGGGTTCACACATCCTTGATCGTGAGGTACGACCATTATCGCATGAATCGCGCCGCCGGTGACTGCGCGTCCGGTCACATGAAGTGCGTTGCGAGATGTGTCAGTTCCGGGGGGTCGTCGCCGCGAGAGCGTAGATCACGATGACGGCGAGCGTGATCATCAGGATCGACCAGATGGGATAGGCGGGCAGCCACGCGAACTGCACCACGGTGCTGAGCGCGACCAGCAGGACGCCCAGGCCGCGGGCCCACGGCGGTGCGTCCCGGAGGAGGCTCACCCCGGTGATGACCAGCAGGGCGCCGAGGATGAGGTGCACCCAGCCCCAGGCGCTCACGTCGAGGGCGAGCACCGTGCCGTTCACGGTCACGTAGGTGGTCGGCCGGAGCAGCGCGAGCAAGCCCTCGATGACGGCGAACGCGCCGATCACGGCCATCATCACCGCGCCGAAGCGCACCCACTGCATGAGGCCGCTCGGGTCCACGCTCCGTTCGCTCAGGTCGACCGGGCCGGACCGCTGGCCGTGTCCGTCAGCGATCGAGGTCGGGTTCTGCTGAGAGGTCATCGGTCGCTCCCGGACGTCGGTGGTCTGCTGCCACCACGGTGACCGGGACCGACGTCTTCGGCATCGTCCCCGGAGGGTGACCTCGCCGTCGTGGCCGTTCAGCTCGCGGGCTCGTGGGAGGGGGTGAACAGGTGCAGCCCGAAGTGGGTGGAGAGGTCCCGGCAGACGGCGACCCCGCGGGCGGAGTTGCCGTGGACGTCGAGGCCGGGCGAGTAGACCGCGATGCCGATGCGTTCCGGGATCGCGGCGACGATCCCGCCGCTGACCCCGCTCTTGGCCGGGATCCCGACGTCGTAGAACCACTGTCCCGCGGCGTCGTACATGCCGCAGGTGAGCATGACGCTGATGACGTCGCGCACGTGTTCCGAGGGCATCGCGCGCTGCCCGGTCAGCGGGTTGATCCCGTCGTTGGCCAGCGTGGCGCCCATCATCGCGAGCTCGTCGGTGGTGACCGTCACCGAGCAGGCCGACAGGTAGACCGAGAGGTTCGCCTCGAGGTCCCCGTCGAGCATCCCCAGCGACCGCATGAGGTAGCTCACCGCCATGTTGCGGTCGTTGCTGTCGAGCTGCTGGTCGAGGATCTCCGGCTCGACGCCGAGGTCGGGATTGCCGGAGAAGACCCGGAGCCGCTGCAGAAGACGGTCGATCTTCTCGCCCGCGTCGTCGCCACGGACGAGGCTGGCGGCGACGAGCGCGCCCGCGTTGACCATCGGGTTGTGCGGCCGGTTCTGTGCCTCGTCGAAGATGATCGCGTTGAAGGGGTCCCCGGAGGGCTCGACCCCGATGCGCCGCAAGGTCGCGGCCCGTCCGTTGTCCTCGAGCGCGAGGGCGTAGGTGAACACCTTCGAGATCGAGTGCAGGGGGAACCGCTCCCGGCAGTCGCCCAGGGAGATCCGGGCGCCGCCGACGTGGACGCCGGACAGTCCGAAGGTCTCGCGGCGGGCCGCGGCCTCCGGCGGGTAGAAGCTGACGACCCCGTCGGTGGCCGCGCCCGCGTGCCGACGGTACAGCTCCCTCAGCTGGGCACCGACCCGTTCGGCGGCGTCGGCGTCCAGCCCGGCGGGGAATCCCTCTCCCCACGCGGGCGTGGCGTCCGTCGGTCTGCTGGACATGCCCGGTCATCACCGCCTTCGTGCTCTCGGAGAACCGGACCCCTACCGTGCCCCGTCCCGGTCGGCCGGTCATCACCCGGAGCAGGTGAGTGCGGCGACCCGCGTCATGGGCGCGGGGCGCGGACCAGCGCCACGCCGAGCAGGACCCACGTCAGGCCCCAGACCGCGATCGCCCCGAAGTGGGGCAGGTCGCCGATCGCCACGCCGGCGGGGATGGTCGCGAGCGGCCAGACGCCGGCGGCGAGGACGGCCCAGCGGGGTGGTCCGCCGGCGGGCCCGTGGAACATCCCGATCGCCGCGACGATCAGGCTCCCCGCCGTGAGCACCATAAAGACGCTGAACAGCAGGATCGCGGTGTCCGGGTCGACCAGGGCGTAGGCGTGGGCCAGGGCGAAGAGCGTCATCGCGACGGCGGCGACGGCGAGGGCCCCGACGACGAGCCGGGACGCGCCGACGGTGGTCGCGAGGCGCCGGGTCCCGAGGATGCCGACCGTGAATAGGAGGGCGGCGGGCACGGCGGCGGCGAACCAGGCGCGGCCCACGAGATCGGGGGAGCGCGCCCCCACGATCCCGAGGACGACGATGACGGCGCCCGCCAGGACGGCGGCGGCGCCGTGGGGGCGGACGTCGGTGCGGGTGAGGGTGTCGGTCATGACGGCTCCCGGGTGTCGGTGGGGTGGACCGTCACCGAGCCTGGGTCGGGACCCGTCCCCCGGGGGCAGGGCCGGACCCCCCGCGCTGCCCGCTTCCCGCCCGCCTGCGTCGGGAGGAACTACCCGGGCCGATCGGGCGATTCCACCGCAGACAAGCCCCCGGGTGCGGTCGCAGGATGAGCGGATGCCCGACGAGGACGAGGTGCGCGACCGCAGGCCCACGTGGCCCGCCGTCGCCCTCGTCGTGCTGGCGCTCGGCGAGTCGCTGGCCACCGTCGTGGGCGTGCTCGTCACCGGGATGTCCTTCGCCGCCGCCCGGGACAGCTTCCTCGTCAGCAACGCCACCATCGGGACCGTCTGTGCGTTCTGCGGCGGGCTGATCGCGGCCAATCGGCCCCGCAACGCCCTGGGGTGGCTGCTGCTCGGGGTGGCCGTCGCGCAGACGGCGACCGCCGCGGTCACGCCGTGGCTGGCGTGGGCGATCGTGACCGGGGACGGGCGGGCCGTGGCGGGGACCGCGACCGTCTACTCCGCGGCCTGGCCCTGGGCGATCGGGCTGTTCCTGCCCCTGGCCCTGCTGGTCTTCCCGGACGGACGGCTGCCGTGGCGGGCCCGCTGGCCGCTCGGCCTCCTCGTCGGCAACGGCGTCCTGCAGGTCCTGACCTTCAGCGCCGACCCCTACCCGCTCGCGCCGGTCGACGGGTTCGCGCCGGGCGAGGTGCCGCCCGCGTGGTCGCGGCTCGCGATCCCGGGTCTGGACACGAGCCCGCTCGGCGCCGCCACGAACGTCGTCCTGGCCGCGACCTACCTCGTGGGCGTCGTCACGCTCGTCCTGCGCTACCGCCGCGGCGGGGAGCGCACCCGGCGGCAGGTGCTCTGGCCGCTGCTCGCCGCGGTCGTCGTCGTCGTGGTCATCGCCGTGACGAGGGCGGTCTGGTCGGTCGCGGCGCCCGGCACCGGCTTCCCGATCGTCTCGACGATCGCGGTGGCCCTCATCCCGGTCGGCATCACGATCGCGGTCCTGCGCCACCAGCTGCTCGACATCCGGCTGCTCTGGTCCAGGACCGTCACCTACGTCGTCCTCACGGTGGCGCTGGTGGCCACCTACGTCGCCGTGGTCGAGATCATGACGCGGCTCGTCGGGCCGGGCGACGGCCTGGCCACCTCGGTGGCCGCGACCGTCGTCGTCGCCGCCGCCTTCGACCCGATCCGCGTCCGGCTCCAGCGCCTGGTCGACTCCCTGCTCAACGGGGACCGCGGCGACCCGGTCCGCGCCGTCTCGTCGGTGACCGCACAGCTCGCGACCGGTGTGGACCGGCCCGGCGACGTGCTCCCCGCGGTGTGCCAGGCCCTGAAGCTGCCCTGGGCGGCGCTCGCGGTGGACGGCGAGACGGTCGGTCAGGTGGGCACGCGGCACCCTCCCGAGGAGGTCTTCCCGCTGCGGCACGCGGGCCGGACGGTCGGGGAGCTGCGGGTCGGGGTCCGATCGGGCCAGGCGCACCTGGACCCGTCCGACCGGGCGGTCCTCGAACTCATGGCGCTGCCCATCGGCGTGGCCCTGCACGCCGAGGCGCTGTCGGCGGCGGTCCAACGGTCCCGGCAGGGGATCGTGGCGGCGCGGGAGGAGGAACGGCGTCGGCTGCGCCGCGACCTGCACGACGGGCTCGCCTCGGTGCTCACCGGGGTCGCGTTCCAGGCCGACGCCGTGATCACCCTCGCGGCGGGCGACGGGCGCGACCCCGCGCGGATCGCGGCCCTCGGCGAGGACATCCGCGGCGGCGTGACGGGTGCGCTCGACGACGTCCGGCGCCTGATCAACGAGCTCCACCCGGCGGCACTGCACGCGCTGGGCCTGGTCGAGGCGGTCCGGCGGCACGCGCAGCGGCTGACGCGCGGGGAGCCGGTGCCGCTCGCGATCGCCGTGGTCGACGAGGACGGGGTGGGGGAGCTCCCGGCCGCGGTCGAGGTCGCCGCCTACCGCATCCTCGTCGAGGCCCTGACGAACGTGGCGCGGCACTCCCGGGCCACCCGCGCCGAGGTCGAGATCCGCTGCTCGGGCGCCGACCTCGTCGTCGGTGTGCGGGACGACGGCGCCGCGGACGGCGACGTCACGTGGAGCCCGGGGGTCGGGCTGGCGTCGATGCGCGACCGCGCCGAGGAGCTCGGCGGCCGGCTCGACGCGACCCCGTCGCCCGCGGGCGGCCGGGTCCTGGCCCGGCTGCCGCTCGCGCGGGCCCCGGTGTCGCGGGCCGGGTCGTGACCGGGGCGGCGGTCCGGGTGGTCCTCGCCGACGACCACCCGATCATCCGCGACGGGCTCGCGGCCCTGCTGACCGCTACCGAGGGCATCGACGTCGTCGGCACCGCCGCGGGTGGCGACGAGGCCGTGCGGCTCTCCGTCACGGAGCGACCCGACGTCCTCGTGGTGGACCTGCACATGCCCGGGGGCATCGACGGCGTCGAGGCGACCCGCGCGGTCCGGACCGCCGCACCCGACGTCGGGATTCTGGTGCTGACGATGCTCGACGACGACGAGTCCGTCCGCGCCGCCCTCGACGCCGGTGCGGCCGGCTACGTCCTCAAGGGCGACTCGCGCCAGCAGATCGTCCGGGCCATCCACGCCGTCGCGGCCGGGGCGACGATCCTGGGTTCGGGGGTGTCCCGCCGGCGGGAGGCACCGGTCGTCCCGGACCCGTTCGCGGGACTCACGGCTCGCGAGCGCCAGGTCCTCGAGATGCTCGCCGGCGGAGGTTCGACGGCCGTGATCGCGGCGCGGCTCGGGGTGGCAGGCAAGACGGTCACCAACAACCTCTCGGCGATCTTCGCCAAGCTCGGCGTCGCCGGTCGTACCGAGGCGGCCCTCCTGGCCCGGGACCACGGCCTCGGGCGGCGGTGATGGTGACCGAATCGGAAGAATCACCCGCACGGGCGGCACACGTCGCTCCCCGGGTCGCGCCGCGTGGCCGCAGAATGGACAGATGACGACCGGCGCGCGCCGAACGGTTCCCGGAGCGCGATCGACGGTCGAGGGCAGCGGTGGAGCGGGCTGGGGAGCGTGGCCGCCGCCGACTCCGGGTGACCGCCCGCTCTCCATGACCTCCCGGGCGGACCGGGCCGAGCACGCGGTCATGGCGACCGAGCTCGAGCAGGCCAACCGCACCGGACAGCCACCGATGAGCCTGTGCGGCAGCGTCGTCGACATGGCACCTCTCGGCGCCACCGCCCAGCACGTCTGCCGGCCGTGCCGCGAGGCCGTGTCCCGTCGCCAGCGGACGACCCGCGTCCCCACGGCACCGTGGACGCTGCTGGTGCAGTGGTACGAGGCCCTCGTCCGGCTCCTGCGGGGTGGCCTGCACCAGCCCGCACCGAAGGCCCTCACGGCCGGCGCCCGACCGCTCGCGCTGCCGGCGGCGGCGCCCTCGGCTCCGCCGGGCCCGGTCGACCGCCCGGTGCCGTCACCCAGGCCACGCACGTCCCCGCCGCTGCGCGTGCCGCAGCCGGCCCGCGAGCCGGGTGGCCGGCACCGTCGGGACTAGTCTCGATGCCTCCGGCCGTGATCAGAGGTGCCGCTCGACGGGGTCGGGCGCCGTCCGCAGCCGGACCTCGTCGAGTGGACGTCGAGGGCTGCCGGAGCAGCCGTTGGAGTCCACTCGAGCCGGTCGTCGGCCAGGACGGCGGTCGAGTGGACCTTCAAGGCTGCCGCGGGAGCCGTGGACGTCCACTCGGGGCGCAAGGCGCACCCGGGCGCACCGTCGGGGCCAGGCCCTACTTCTTCCCGCGGAACTTCCCCAGCATCTCCTGCGCCTTGGCGCGGTTCTTCGGGTCCTGCGCGTAGCGCTTGGCCTGGTCGGCGTACTTGCGGCCCTGCGGGCTCTTGAGGAACTGCTGGACCTTCTCGAACAGACCGGGCACGGCACTCTCCTGGGGCTGGAATCCGATGTGTCCGGTTCAGGTTACCGACCACAAGTTACCGCTGAGTAGCTACCTACTACCTACTCGCAGGTAACATGAGAGGGGTACGCCACGTCGCCGTCGGCCCGTACTCGTGGGACAGTCGGCTCAGAGCGAGCCCCTACCGATGGGTAACAAGTACCGCCGGTGGCCAAGGGATTCGCAGGCACAGGAGGTCACAGAAGACCCATGAACATCGTCGTGCTCATCAAGCAGGTGCCGGACACCTGGTCGGAGCGCACGCTCTCCGACGGCGACAAGACCCTGGACCGCGCCTCGTCGGACGCGGTCCTCGACGAGATCAACGAGCGCGCCGTGGAGGAGGCGCTCAAGATCAAGGAGGCGGGCGACGCCGAGGTCACGATCCTCACCGCCGGCCCCGACCGTGCCACCGACGCCGTCCGCAAGGCCCTGTCCATGGGCGCGGACAAGGCCGTCCACGTGAACGACGACGCCATCCACGGCTCGGACGCGGTGGCCACCGCCAAGGTGCTCGCCAAGGCGATCGGCACGGTCGGCGACGTCGACCTCGTCATCGCCGGCAACGAGGCCACCGACGGCCGCAGCGGCGCGATGGCCGGGATGATCGGGGAGGTCCTCGGCTGGCCCTCGCTCACCCACGCCAACGCGCTCTCCGTGGCCGACGGCGCCGCGACCGTCAAGCGGGAGACCGACGAGGGCACCTGCGACGTCACCGCCGCTCTGCCTGCCGTCGTGAGCGTCGCCGAGAAGATCAACGAGCCGCGGTACCCGTCGTTCAAGGGGATCATGGCGGCCAAGAAGAAGCCGGTCAGCACCCTCGGCATCTCCGACCTCGGCCTCGACGCCTCGGAGGTCGGGCTCGACGGCTCGCTGGTCAAGGTCGACTCCTTCGCCCCGCGCCCCCCGAAGTCCGGCGGCCAGAAGGTCGAGGACGAGGGCGACGGCGGTCAGAAGATCGCCGAGTTCCTCGTCGGCCAGAAGCTCATCTGAGCACCGTCCACGAGCGAGCGAGGAGAAACCATGAGTGAAGTACTGGTCCTCGTCGACCACGTCGACGGTGAGATCAAGAAGAACACCTACGAGATGCTGACGGCCGCCCGTCGCCTCGGCGAGCCGTCCGCGGTCGTCGTCGGGACGCCCGGCACGGCGACGAAGCTGGCGGAGGGCCTGGCCGCGCACGGCGCGGAGAAGGTCTACGTCGCCGAGTCCGACGACGCCGTCAACTACCTCTCGACCCCGCAGGTCGACGTCCTGGCCTCGCTGGTCGAGCGCGTCTCGCCGCCGGCGGTGCTGATCCCGGCGGGTGCCGACGGCCGGGAGGTCGCGGGCCGCCTGGCGGTGCGCACCAACTCCGGTTGGCTGAACGACCTGGTCGACATCGACGGCGACCGCAACGGCTCGCACTCGATCTTCGGTGGCGCGTTCACGGTGCAGTCGCACGCCACCACCGACACCGCGATCGTCTCGTGGCGCTCGGGCTCGATCGAGGTCGAGGAGAACGCCGCGGCCGGGACGCAGGAGACCGTCGAGGTCCCCGCGGTCGACGCCGCGCGCTCGGCGAAGGTGTCCAACCGGGCCCCGATCGTCGGTGGGGACCGCCCCGAGCTCACCGAGGCGAGCATCGTCGTCTCCGGTGGTCGCGGCGTGGGCTCGGCGGACAACTTCAACGTCGTCGAGGGCCTCGCGGACTCGCTGCACGCCGCCGTCGGCGCCTCGCGCGCCGCGGTCGACTCCGGCTACTACCCGAACCAGTTCCAGGTCGGGCAGACCGGCAAGACCGTGTCGCCGCAGCTCTACATCGCGCTCGGCATCTCCGGCGCGATCCAGCACCGCGCCGGCATGCAGACCTCGAAGACGATCGTCGCGGTCAACAAGGACCCCGAGGCGCCGATCTTCGAGATCGCCGACTTCGGCATCGTGGGCGACCTGTTCTCGGTGGCCCCGCAGCTGACCGAGGAGGTCGGCAAGCGGTCCTCGTGACCTGACCGCCGTACCCCGCGAAGGGCCCTTCCGCTCGATCGGAGGGGCCCTTCGTGCACGTGGAGAAGGTCATGGGAGCGCTCACTCACCGAGAGGATTACGCTCGACCGGCGATGACGTACCTCGACCACGCGGCGACCACGCCGATGCTGCCCGTGGCCGTCGCCCGGTACACCGAGGCGCTCGGCCGCGTCGGCAACCCCTCCTCGCTGCACACCGCCGGTCGGCGCGCGCGCAAGGACGTCGAGGAGGCCCGCGTGACCATCGCGGGCGCCGTCGGGGCCCTGCCGACCGAGGTCGTGCTGGCCACCGGCGGCACCGAGGCCGACAACCTCGCCGTCAAGGGCATCTTCTGGGCCCGGCGCGCCGCCGACCCCCGCCGCACCGGGGTCGTGGTGTCCGCCGTCGAGCACCACGCCGTGCTCGACGCCGCGGAGTGGCTGGCCGAGCACGAGGGCGCGACGCTGCACGTGCTCGGCGTCGACGCGACGGGCCGGGTGGACCCTGCGGACCTGCGCGCGCTGCTCGCCGCCCACGCCGACGAGATCGCCGTCGTCAGCACCATGTGGGCGAACAACGAGGTCGGCACGGTCAACGACGTCCGCGCGCTCGCCGACGTCGCCCACTCCTTCGAGGTGCCGCTGCACACCGACGCGGTCCAGGCCGTCGGTTCGGTCCCGGTCGACTTCGCGGCCTCGGGCGCCGACGCGCTCTCGCTGACCGGGCACAAGCTCGGCGGCCCGGTCGGGGTGGGCGCCCTGCTCCTGCGCCGCGACGCGGTCTGCGTCCCGCTGCTGCACGGCGGCGGTCAGGAGCGCGACGTGCGGTCGGGCACGCTCGACGTCGCCGGCACCCTCGCCCTGGCGACCGCGGTCCGTGCGGCGGTCGACGACGTCCCCCGACGGGCGGTGGAGCTCGCGGCGCTGCGCGACGACCTCGTGGCGCGTCTGGTCGCCGAGGTCCCCGACGCGACGCTCAACGGCGTCCCGGTCGACGCCCCGCCGGTCGGCGGCGGCCCCGCCCGGCTGCCCGGCAACGCGCACCTGTCCTTCCCGGGCTGCGAGGGCGACAGCCTGCTCATGCTGCTCGACGCCCATGAGATCGAGTGCTCGACCGGCTCCGCCTGCACCGCCGGGGTGGCGCGGCCGTCGCACGTCCTGCTCGGGATGGGCGTCGACGAGGCGGCGGCCCGGGGCTCGCTGCGCTTCTCGCTGGGCCACAGCTCGACGGCCGCGGACGTCGACGCCGCGGTCGCCGCGATCGGGCCCGTCGTGGAGCGCGCCCGGGGTGCGCTGGCGCGCTCGTGAGGTGGCTGCGCCCTGTGAGCACTTTCCGGGGCTATAGCCCCGGAAAGTGCTCACATGCCGGAGGCACCTCGTGAGGGTCCTGGCCGCCATGAGCGGCGGGGTCGACTCCGCGGTCGCCGCCGCGCGCGCCCGGGAGGCGGGCCACGACGTCGTCGGGGTGCACCTGGCGCTGTCCGCGAAGCCCGCCACGATGCGCGAGGGCGCCCGCGGGTGCTGCTCGGTCGAGGACTCCCACGACGCCCGACGCTGCGCCGACGTGCTCGGCATCCCGTTCTACGTCTGGGACATGGCCGCCCGGTTCACGCAGGACGTGGTCGAGCCGTTCGTCGCCGAGTACGCGGCCGGGCGCACCCCGAACCCCTGCCTGCGGTGCAACGAGAAGATCAAGTTCTCGGCGGTGCTGGACCGGGCGCTCGCGCTGGGCTTCGACGCCGTCGTCACCGGTCACTACGCCCGCCTGGACGACGGCGTGCTGCGCCGCGCGGCGGACCCCGACAAGGACCAGTCCTACGTGCTCGGCGTGCTGACGGCCGACCAGCTGGCGCACGCGATGTTCCCCCTCGGGGACTCGCGCAAGTCGGAGGTCCGCGCCGAGGCCGCGCGCCGCGAGCTCGTCGTCGCGCAGAAGCCCGACAGCCACGACATCTGCTTCATCCCCTCCGGCGACACCCGCGGCTTCCTGGCCGACCGTCTCGACGAGGCCCCCGGCGAGCTGGTCGACGCCGCGTCCGGGGCGGTGCTCGGCCGGCACACCGGCGTCGCGGGCTTCACCGTCGGGCAGCGCCACGGCCTCGGGCTCTCCCACCCCGCCCCGGACGGCCGGCCGCGCTACGTGCTGGGCATCGAGCCGGTGTCGCGGCAGGTCACCGTCGGGCCGGCCGAGGAGCTCGACGTCCGCACGCTGACGGCCGCCGCGCCGGTCTGGCACGGCCGGGCGGGGGTGACCGACGACGTCGTCGTGCAGGTCCGGGCCCACGGGGGACTGGCGCCTGCGCGCGTGACGGTGTCGGACGAGGGTCTCGGCGCCGAGCTCGCCGAGCCGCTGCGCGGGGTCGCGCCCGGGCAGGCCGTGGTCGTGTACGACGACGACCGCGTGCTCGGCTCCGCGACGATCACCGCCACGGGCTGAGCGCCCCTATGATCGTCGGCATGGCGTTCGAGGCCGAGAACATCCGCGACTGGCTGGGCAAGAAGGTCGTCGACCCGGAGGGGTCGAAGATCGGCGACATGGAGGCGGTGTACTACGACACCGCCACCGACCAGCCGGCGTTCGCGACCGTCGAGCTCGGGATGTTCAACCGCAAGCGCCTGGCGTTCGTGCCGCTGCACGGCGCGATGGTGCACCCCGACCACGTGAAGGTCACCGTCGGCAAGGAGCTCGCCAAGGACGCCCCGTCGATCGACACCGACGGCGAGCTGCCGGTCGAGGACGAGCCGGCGATCTTCTCCCACTACGGGATCGACTACGGCCCCCGCACAGGGCGTCGGCTGGCCCGGCGGTAGTCCTGAGCGACGACCCGGACCTCGTCGCCGGCGAACCGCGCGCCGTTCTGCGCGACGCCCTGGCGAGCATCCGCACGGAGCGGCTGCCCGACGGCACGCTCGATCTCTCCGGCGACATCTCCGCCGAGCTCGCCCAGCCACTGCTGCGCGCCCTGGACCGCGTCGCCGCGGAGCTCACCGCCGACGACGAGCGCCGCGGCGGCGGGGTACGGGCCGGTGGGCGCCTGCGGGCCGACGCCTTCGTCGCCCTGCTGCTGCGCGTCACCGACCCGGCCTGAGCCTCATCCCCGGAGTGGCCGTCAGCCCTGGCGGGCCTTCCACTGCGGGTTCGTCTTGTTGATCACCACGGTGCTCCCGTGGCGACGGACGACGCTCGAGCCCGGCTTCTGCTTGAGCGCCTTGAGCGATGCGCGCACCTTCATGGTCGTCTCCTGTCCTCAGCGCTCTTCGCGGAACTCGACGTGCCGCTGCTCGCGCGGGTCGTACTTGCGCAGCACCAGCCGGTCGGGGTCGTTGCGGCGGTTCTTCCGGGTCACGTAGGTCGTGCCGGTCCCCGCCGTCGAGCGCAGCTTCACGATGTCGACGGTCCGGCTCCGCCTCGCTGCGCGTCCTGCGGTCGATACGTCGTTGCGGGCCATCGGACCTCCCTCGTCGTTGTCGGTATCGATTACCATTAACAACGACGGGCGGGGGACGATTCCCGGGATCAGCCGCCGGTGGCGGCCCGGAGCACGCCGCGGATGTCGGCGGCCATCACGGCGGTGCTGTGCTCCTGCACCACCCACGCGCGGGCGGCCTCGCCCATCGCCCGGGCGCGCTCGGGGTCGGCCAGCAGTTCCGCGATCCCGTCCGCCATGGCGTCCGGGTCCTCGGGGTCGACGAGCAGGCCCCGCACGCCGTGCTCGACGAGCCCCTCCATCGCGGGGTTGCGGGTGACGACGACGGGTCGCCCGCTCGCCGCGGCCTCGAGGATCACCGTGGAGCCACTGCCGCGCCGCGTCGGCACGAGGGCCACCGCGACCACGGACGACCGCCCGTACATCGCGCGCACCGCGCCCTCCATCCGGCGCC
>JAICLN010000243.1 GCA_025925615.1 Actinomycetospora sp.
CGGGATGCGCGCCGACGTCGTGCTCGCCCGTACGGCCGTCGCCCACGCGGCGTGGCGCGGGGCGGGCAGCGTCGACGTCGACGACGTGCGGGCGGCGGCCCGCCTCGCGCTGCCCCACCGGCGCCGCCGGGACCCGTTCGACGAGCCGCACCTGTCCGAGGCCGAGCTCGAGAAGGCCCTCGAACAGGCCGAGCAGGCCGTGCAGGACTTCGACGACGGCGAGCCCCCGGACCCGCCGTCGGGCGGCGGGGGCGGGCCGGACGACGGTGGCGATCCGGACGACTCCGGGGTGGACGGCGACGGGTCTGACGGCGGCGGCGCGGGCGAGTCTGGCGCGGACGACCAGAGCGACGGCGACGGTGGGGTCCCGGCCGGACACGGGTCGGGGGAGACCGTGTCCGATGGACAGGGTTCGGGGGACCCGTCGCCGGGCTCTCGCGACGCCGTGGATTTCCTCCCACCTGACGCAAGCAATCAGGACGAGCACGCCGATAGTGCTCCGCTTGCACCAGCGGCCGACGAGCCAGCCGGGCGGCCCGCGGGCGCGCCCACCCCGACGCGGCTGCGGACCCGGCGGTTGGAGGTGCACGGCATCGGGGAGGGCGTCCCGGGGCGCCGGTCGCGGGCCCGGGGGCGGCGCGGGCGCACGGTGCGGGCCGTCGTCGAGACCCCCGCGTCCGGGCCTGCGCCGCACCTCCCGGCGACCGTCCTCGCGTCCGTGCGCGGCGGTCGCCGAGGTCGGCCGGGGCCGGACGATCTCCGCCACGCCCAGCGCGAAGGGCGCGAGGGGAACCTCGTGCTCTTCTGCGTCGACGCGTCCGGCTCGATGGCGGCCCGGCGGCGGATGACCGCGGTGACCGGCGCGGTCGTGGCCCTGCTGCGCGACGCCTACCAGCGGCGGGACAAGGTCGGGGTGATCACTTTCCGCGGGTCGGGCGCCACGGTCGCGCTGCCGCCGACCACGTCGGTGCACACCGCCCACCACCGCCTCGCCGACCTGCGCACCGGCGGCCGCACCCCGCTCGCCGACGGGCTGCGGACCGCGCGCCGGGTGCTGCGCGCCGAGCGGGTGCGCGACCCCCGCCGTCGGGGTCTGCTGATCGTGCTCACCGACGGCCGGGCGACGGTGTCCTCCCGGTCGGGCATCGGCCCGAAGCCGCTGGACGACGCCCTCGAGGCCGCCCGTGGGCTGGCCCGCGAGGCCGGACCGGGGCGGGGCGGGGCGGCGATGAGCACCGTCGTCGTCGACGGCGAGTCCGGGCCGGTCCGGCTCGGGCTCGCCGGACGGGTCGCCGGGGCGGCGGCGGGTGCGATCGTGACGCTCGACGAGCTCACCGGTGAGAGCGTGGCCGCCGTCGCGCGCGCGGCCGTCTAGGCCGTTCGAGGAGGGAGAACCCATGCCCCAGGGCGTCCCGAGCACCGTGCCCGCCGACGGGCTCACCACCCGTCAGCGCCGCCGCCGTCCGCTCGTCGTCGTGCACACCGGGCCGAACAAGGGAAAGTCCACGGCCGCGTTCGGGATGGCGCTGCGGCAGTGGACCGCGGGGGCGAACGTGGCGGTGTTCCAGTTCGTGAAGTCGGCGAAGTGGCGCGTCGGCGAGGAGACCGCGCTCAAGGCCCTCGGCGAGCTGCACGCGAGCACCGGCCAGGGCGGGCCCGTCGAGTGGCACAAGATGGGCGAGGGCTGGTCCTGGGCGCGCAAGGCGGGGTCCGAGGAGGACCACGCCGAGGCCGCCCGCGAGGGCTGGGCGGAGATTCGGCGACGGCTGGAGGCCGGCGCCCACGACTTCTACGTCCTCGACGAGTTCACCTACCCGCTCACGTGGGGGTGGGTCGACGTCGACGAGGTGGTCGAGGTGCTCCGGGACCGGCCCGGGTTCCAGCACGTCGTCATCACCGGCCGGGACGCGCCGGCGGCTCTCGTCGAGGTGGCCGACCTGGTCACCGAGATGACGAAGATCAAGCACCCGATGGACGCCGGCCAGAAGGGCCAGAAGGGCATCGAGTGGTAGCGGTCCTGCCGCCACGCGTGGTCGTCGCGGCGCCGTCGTCGGGCAGCGGGAAGACGACGATCGCAACGGGCCTGCTCGGTGCGTTCGCCGCGCGCGGCACCCGTCCGACACCGTTCAAGATCGGCCCGGACTACGTCGACCCCGGCTACCACGCACTCGCCGCCGGGCGCCCGGGTCGCAACCTCGACCCGGTCCTCGTCGGGGCCGACCGCCTGCCCGGCCTCGTCGTGCACGGGGCGGCGGGCGCGGACCTCGCCGTCGTCGAGGGCGTCATGGGCCTGTTCGACGGTCGTCTCGTGCGTGCGTTCCCGTGTCCGCACACGGGAACACACGCACAGGGCCTCCGGCCGAACGACGACGACGGCTCCACGGCGCACGTCGCGCGCTTGCTCGACGCCCCGGTCGTGCTCGTCGTGGACGCCCGCGGCCAGCACCGCTCCGTCGCCGCGCTGCTCCACGGCTTCGCCCACTTCGACCCGCGGGTCCGCCCCGCGGGCGTGGTTCTCAACCGGGTCGGCACCGAGCGGCACGCGGACGCGCTGCGGGCCGCGTGTGCCGAGGTCGGGATGCCGGTGCTCGGCGTCGTCCCGCGGCGGGCCGAGCTCGCGGTGCCCTCGCGACACCTCGGTCTCGTCACGGCCGCCGAGCACGGCGACGCTGCCCGCGAGGCCGTCGCCGCGATGACGGCGCTGGTGGCCGCGCACGTCGACCTCGATGCGGTGGAGGCCCTCGCCCGCCGCGCGCCGGCGACCCCGGCCACGCCGTGGGACCCGGCGGGCGAGGTGGCGTCCCCCAGCGGTCCGCGGCCGGTCGTCGCGATCGCCGGCGGACCGGCCTTCACCTTCGGCTACCCCGAGCACGTCGAGCTGCTGACCGCGGCCGGGTGCGAGGTCGTCGTCGTCGATCCGCTGCGCGACGAGGCGCTGCCCGAGGCCACCGCCGGGCTCGTGCTGCCCGGCGGCTTCCCCGAGGAGCACCTCGACACCCTCGCCGCCAACGTGCCGCTGCGCGAGGCGGTGCGCCGCTTCGCCGACGACGGCGGACCGGTGCACGCGGAGTGCGGCGGGTTGCTCTACCTGGGCCGCTCGCTCGACGGCGCCGCGATGTGCGGGGTGCTCGACGCCGACGCGGCGATGGGCCCGCGGCTGCACCTCGGCTACCGGACCGCGACCGCCGCCACCGACTCGCCCGTGGCCGCCGAGGGGGAGACGGTGACCGGGCACGAGTTCCACCGGACGGTCATCACACCGCGGGCCGGGTCCTCGCCGGCGTGGCACTGGACCGCGCACGACGGAGCCGTGACGGAGGGCTTCGTCGCGGGCAACGTCCACGCCTCCTACCTGCACACCCACCCCGCCGGGCGTCCGGAGGCCGTCGCGCGGTTCGCCGACGCATGCCGCACCCGGTGACCCGGCCCCTGGTCCTCGGCGTCGGCGTCGAGCCCGGGACTCCCGTCGCATACCTGCTCGAGGCCGTCGCGGCGCTGGGGGACCTCGACGTCGGCACCGTCGCGACGCTCGACCGGCGCCTCGGGGAGCCGTCGATCGAAGCGGTCGCGGGCGGCCGGACGCTGCTCGCCTACACGACCGAGGAGCTCGACGCCGTCGACGTCCCCCACCCATCGGCGGTCGTGCGGCGGCTCACCGGCACCGGCAGCGTCGCCGAGGCCGCGGCGATCCTGGCCGCACGCGCCACCGGGGGTGCGGGAGAGCTCGTCGTCGGGAAGCAGCGGGGACGGATGGTGACGGTCGCGCTCGCGCGGTGAGCTCGCTCGAGGGCCCGCATGATCACGAGCACCTGGGGCAGCTCGGCGGGCTCGCGGGGATGCGCACCGTGCCCCTCGTCGAGGATCAGGTCGCCGGGGCGGACGCCTCATCCGCCGGGTGTAGCTTCGCGGGCCGGGCGAACGGACCGACGGGGGTGTGCAGGCGTGTCCGATCAGTGGGACGGCCGGGGGCTCCCCCCGGTCGCGGCGGCCCGGGTGCACCGCGCCGCGTCGGGCGGCCCGTGGACCTCGATGCTCTCCGTGCCCTCGGCCGCCGGGCTCTCGGCCACCGAGTTCGAGCCGGTCGGTGAGGTGATGGGCTCGATCGTCCAGAACGTCGGGTGGAGCGGGTACGGCGGCTGCGGCGCCTGGGGCATGAGCGGCTTCGGGGGAGCCCTCGGGCCGATGACCCCCGTTCCCGCCTTCGCGCCCTACGTCGCCTCCCTGCGCCACGGGTACGACACGGCGGTGCACCGCATGCAGCTCGAGGCCGCCGGGATCGGGGCCGACGGCGTCGTCGGGGTCTCCCTCACGGCCACGCCGTTCGACCAGGGCAGCCGCGAGTTCATGGCCCTGGGCACGGCGGTCCGCTCACGACGTCCCCACGAGCACCCGCCGCAGCCGTTCGTCACCGAGCTCGCCGGGCAGGACGTCGCGAAGCTGGTCGGCGCGGGCTGGCTGCCCGTGCGGATCGTCTACGGCATCGCCCTGTTCATCCGCCACGACGACATGACGACCCGCGCCCAGGCCTCCTGGATGGGCGGGAACACCGAGGTCACCGGCTACACCCAGCTCGTGACGGCGGCCCGCGCCGACGCCCGGCGCGACTTCGCCCGCCGGGTCCACGACTCGGGCGCCGAGGGCGCGATCGTCTCCGCGATGGGGGTGTGGATGCGCGAGATCGAGCCGTCGGAGAACCACCGCGACCACGTGGCCGAGGCGACGGTGTTCGGCAACGCCCTGCTCGCCGTCGAGCACCCGCAGGCCCCGGCGCGGTCGTCGTCGTTGACCTACCTGCCCCTACGTCCGACCCGGGAGAGCTCGTGACCGACTCCGACACCTCCTCCGTCGAGGGCGTCCCCTCCGACGCCATGCGGCGCCTGGCGCACATGCGGCCGGGCCAGCCGTCGAGCATGTTCACCTCGGACCTCTCGGTGAACGAGTTCCTGCTGGTCCGCGAGGCCGGCTTCCGCCCCCTCGGCCTCGTGCTCGGCTCGAGCATCTACCACGTGGGCTTCCAGGTGGGGCGCTGGGGGAAGAACCAGGAGCTCGACACGCTGTCGCAGGCGATGTACCACGCCCGCGAGCTCGCGATGACCCGCATGGAGGCGGAGGCCGACCAGCTCGGTGCCGACGGCATCGTCGGGGTCCGGCTCGACATCGAGTTCAAGGAGTTCGGCAACGACCTCGCCGAGTTCATCGCGGTCGGCACCGCGGTGTCGGCCGAGAACCCGCCGCCCACCGGCGGGACCTGGCGCAACGTGCACCGGCAGCCGTTCACCTCGGACCTCTCCGGGCAGGACTTCTGGACCCTGATCCAGGCCGGCTACGCCCCGCTCGGCATGGTCATGGGCTCGTGCGTCTACCACATCGCCCACCAGGGCATGTTCCGCGCGATGGGCAACATCGGGCAGAACGTGGAGCTGCCGCAGTACACCGAGGGCCTCTACGACGCCCGGGAGCTCGCCATGAGCCGCATGCAGGCCGAGGCCGAGGCACTGCACGCCGAGGGGATCGTCGGGGTCCGGCTGCGGGCCCACGGCCACCGCTGGGGCGGGCACACCACCGAGTTCTTCGCGATCGGCACCGCGGTCCGCCCGCTGCGCGCCGACCACCACATCCCGACCCCGCAGCTCGTGCTGCCGCTCACGGACGGCTGAGGTCATGGGTGTTCCCGACAATGCCGATGAGCACGCCGATAGGGCCGCGGGCTCCAGTGAGCCCGGACCGAGTGGACTGGGCCCGATGGGCGACGTGGCGCTGGTCGCCGCCGCGCTGCGCACCGACCGCGCGGACGTCGCCTCCTACGCCCGGGTGCTCTCCGGCGTGCTCGGCGACGCGCTCCCACCCGGCACGGTGGAGGTCGGGTACCGCCGGGGCCTGGCCGACCGGCTCGCCGGGCGCGAGGGACGGGCGGAGTCGGTCCTCGTCCACGGCGAGGGCCGCGACCTGGAGCTGCGCACCGAGGGGGAACGGGTGCGTGCGGAGGTCCGGCGGGTCTCGGGCGGCGTGGTGATCAGCCGGCGGACGGTCGACGTCGAGGCCTGGCTGCAGGCGCTCGCCGAGGACCTGTCCCGCGTCGCCGCTCGCGACGCCGCGGCCCGGCGCGCCTTCGAGCGGTTCCTGACGACGGGTCCCTGACCGTCGCCCGCCGGGGCAGGATGGTGGCGTGACCTCTCGTCTCGTCCTCGCCGGAGAACCGTTGCCGCTGGTCGGGCGCGCCCGCGCCTACGTCTGCGGGATCACCCCCTACGACACGACGCACCTCGGCCACGCCGCGACGTTCGTCTGGGCCGATGTCGCCGGGCGGGTGCTGCGCCGCATCGGCGTCGAGGCCGAGACCTGCCGCAACATCACCGACGTGGACGACGTCCTCGACGCCGCCGCCGAGCGCGCGGGCCGTCGGTTCGACAGCTTCGCCGCCGTCGGCCAGTTCCGGTTCGATCGCGACATGACCGCGCTCGGCGTCCGCCCGCCGACGCACCAACCGCGGGCCCACAACCACGTCGACGACGTCGTCCGGCTCGCCTCGGCGCTGCTCGGGCGC
>JAICLN010000165.1 GCA_025925615.1 Actinomycetospora sp.
CGGCCGCTCTCCTTGACCCGCGTCGCCCGCTCGAGGGCGGCGGGCGACATCAGCGCGACGTATAGCCCACCGTCCGAGGCGAAGCACTTCTGCGGCGCGAAGTAGTAGACGTCGCTCTGGGCGATGTCGACCGGCAGGCCGCCCGCACCCGACGTCGCGTCGATCGCCACCAGCTTGCCGTCGCTGCCCGCGGGCCGGGCCACCGGCAGCGCGACGCCGGTCGAGGTCTCGTTGTGCGCCCAGCCGATGAGGTCGACCGAGTCGTCGGAGCGGGGTTCGGGGGCCGTGCCGGGGTCCGAGGACACGACGACGGGGTCGGCCAGGAACGGTGCGCCCTTGGCCACCCCGGCGAACTTCGCCGAGAACTCGCCGAAGGTCAGGTGCAGGGAGCGCTCGCGGATCAGCCCGACCGCGGCGGCGTCCCAGAAGGCCGTGGTTCCGCCGTTGCCGAGGACGACCTCGTAGCCCCCGGGGAGCGCGAAGAGCTCCGACAGGCCCGCGCGGATGCGCCCGACCAGCGACTTGACCGGCTTCTGGCGGTGCGAGGTGCCCATGACGTCGGCCGCGTCCGCGACCGCCCGGAGCTGCTCGGGGCGGACCTTGGAGGGGCCGCAGCCGAAGCGTCCGTCGGCGGGCAGGATGTCGGCCGGGATCGTCACTGATTCAGCGGTGGTCGTGGTCACGACGACCATCCTCCCAAGCCCCTCCGGTCGTGGCTGTCGCCCACGTCACCCACACCCGCCGTCGTCGTGGCGTCCGTCACGGGGTGTCCGATTCCCCGGGGAGGTACCTACGGTGGCCGGACGCGCCGCACGGGCGCCGACGCTCGAGGGGAGCAACGGGTGGACTCAGCGACGGTCCCGGTCACCGACCTGCCGGGCATGCGCGTGGACTACCGCGCGGGCGAGCTCGACGCCGCCGACCTCGCCCCCACCTGGCACGAGCAGCTGCTGGGGTGGCTGGAGCAGGCGCGGGAGGCCGGGGTGGCCGACCCGAACGCGATGGTCCTCGCGACCACCGACGACGAGTACCGCGTGACCACCCGCACCGTGCTCGCCAAGGACATCGACGAGCGCGGGGTCACGTTCTTCACCAACTACACCTCGGAGAAGTCCCACCAGCTGCGCCAGACCCGCCAGGCCTCGCTGACCTTCCCCTGGTACGCCCAGCAGCGGCAGGCCACCGTCATCGGGCCCGTGGAGCTGCTGGGCAAGGAGGAGACCGCGGAGTACTGGCGCACCCGGCCCCGCACCTCCCAGATCGGCGCGTGGGCGTCCCCGCAGTCGGCGACGGTGCGCGACCGCACCGCGCTCGACGACCTCTACGCCACGACCGAGGCCCGCTTCGCCGACGACGGTGAGATCCCGCCCCCGCCGCACTGGGGTGGCTGGCGGGTCCGGCCCACCCACGTCGAGTTCTGGCAGGGCCGCACCTCACGGCTGCACGACCGGCTCCGGTTCCGGTTCGACGACCGGGCGGGCGCCTGGGTCGTGGAGCGCCTCGCCCCCTGAGCGATCCCCGACGAGGGGAGGCTCACGCCGAGCACACGGCCCCGCCGTGCTTACGATCGTTCGGTGAGCGAACGACCGCGGCGGCGAGGGCTGTTCGCCGACACGACCCCGCTGCGCACCCCGACCTTCCGCCGGCTGTGGACGGCGGGGGTGGTCACCGTGGTGGGCGCCCAGCTGACGGTCGTCGCGGTCCCGTTCCAGCTCTACGAGCTCACCGGTTCGTCGGCGTGGGTGGGCCTGACGGGGCTGTTCGGGCTGGTCCCCTTGATCGTGTTCGGGCTCTGGGGCGGGGCGATCGCCGACGTCGTCGACCGGCGGATGCTGCTCGTGGTCTCGGGCGTGGGCATCGCGGTGACCTCGGCGCTCCTCGGGATCACGGCGGTGACCCACGTCGGCGGGCCGTGGACCGTCCTCGTGATCTTCGCGGTGCAGACCGCCTGCCTCGCGGTCAACCAGCCGACCCGCTCCGCCGTCCTGCCGCGCATCCTGCCGGTGGACCAGCTGCCCGCGGCGAACACGCTGTGGTTCACCGTCCAGCAGCTCGGGGCGTTCGCCGGGCCGCTGGTCGGCGGGGTCGCGCTGGCCTTCGTCGACGTCGGGGTCCTCTACTTCGTCGACACGGTCTGCCTCTTCGCCTCGATCTGGGCCGCCTACCGGCTGCCGCGACTGCCGGTCGGGGACGAGGCCGAGCGCGGGTTCCGCGGGGTGGCCCGCGCGATCCGGCGCAGCGCCGGGCTCCGGTCGGTGATCGACGGGTTCCGCTACGCCGCGATGTCGCGGGTGCTGCTCGTCAGCTTCCTGGCCGACCTCGTCGCGATGGGGTTCGGCATGCCGCGCGCGGTGTTCCCGCAGGCGGCCGTGGAGACCTACGGCGGCGGCCCGGCCTACGGCCTGCTCTCGGCGGCGATCGCGGGCGGAGCGGCGCTGGGCGGCCTGCTCTCGGGACGGCTGCACGGGATCGCGCGCCAGGGCGTGGCGGTGACGATCGCCGTGTGCCTGTGGGGCGCGGGCGTCGCGCTGTCCGGGCTGACGTCGATCCTGTGGCTCGCGGTCCTGCTCCTCGCGGCGGCCGGCGCGGCGGACCTGGTCAGCTCGGTGTTCCGCTCGACGATGCTGCAGACGGTCGCGACCGACGAGATGCGGGGCCGGATGCAGGGCGTCTTCGTGGTGGTCGTCGCCGGCGGTCCCCGGGTGGCCGACCTGTGGCACGGCTGGGCGGCGGACGCCATCGGCACCGGCGCGGCGACGACGATCGGCGGCGTGGCCGTCGTCGTCGGGATGCTCGCGGTGGTGCTCGCGTTCCCGGCCTTCTGGCGCTACCGCGCGTCGGTGGCGGGGGAGGAGGCCGACGCGGACGCCCCGGTCGGCCAGAGCTGACGCCGCTCACCCGGGGAGGGCCGCCAGCCCGACGACGTGGCCCTCCGGGTCCGCGAAGTGCCCGACGACGAGGCCGGAGGGTGCGGTCGCCGGTCCGAACAGCCGCGTCCCGCCGAGCTCCTCCGCCCGGCTCAGCGAGGCCTCGACGTCGTCGACGGACACGTAGAAGAGAGACGACGGCGGGTAGCCCGGCCCGCCCCCGATGCCGCCCGGGATGCCACCGGCCGGGTCGGTGAGGAACCCGTAGGCCTCGGGGTCGGAGACTCCCTCGGCGACCCGGCTGGGCACGTCGAAGTGCCAGTCGAAGAGCTCCGCGAAGTACGCGCGGAGTGCCTCCGGGTCGCGGCCGGTGAGCTCGAAGTGGACGACGGGTCGCGCCATGGTGGGTGTTCCTCCTCGGACGGGTCGGACGTGTCGGGGAAGGGACCGCCGGCGCGGCCGGAACTCATCGCGCCGGGTGGTCGCTCACAGGGCGGTCGTGTCCCGCCGGTGCACTCCCGGCCGGGTCCCTCGGCCCGGTCTCGGCCAGCAGCAGGCGCAGCAGCCGCTCGAGCTGGGCGCGGTCGGTGTCGTCGAGCCCGGCGAAGAGCCGGTCGGCCTCGGCGGCGCGGGCGCCGCGGATGGCCTGGCCGACCTCCCGGCCGTGGTCGGTGACGACGACGAGGGTGGCGCGGCGGTCGTCGGGGTCGGTCTCGCGGCGGACCATGCCGCGCTCCTCGAGTGCATCCACCACCTCGGTGGCCGAGCGCGGGGCGATGCCGAGGTGGCGCGCCAGCGCCGACGGGCGGACCGGGCCGTGGCGCATCAGCGTGCCGAGGGCCCGCAGCTGGGACGGGGTGACCTCCCAGGGGGCGAGCCCCTCCCGGGAGGCGTGCCGCAACCGCCGGGCCACGGCCCAGAACAGGTCGCTGACCGACGCCGGCTCGTCCCGCTCCACAGGAACAGCCTAGCGCGAACCCGTGTTGTAACCTCATCATGAGGTTGCCTCAGTAACCTCCCACTATCCGCCCGAAGGAGGCGCCCCTTGCCCCGCCCTCCCGAGATCTCCCGCGAGCAGCGGGCCCGCGACCGCGAGCAGGCCAAGCAGGTCTCGCTGCGCCGGATCGCCCGGCTGTTCGCCCCCCACCGCACGGCCCTCGCCGTCGTCATCGCCGTGATCGTCGCGTCGTCCGTCGTCGGGATGGCCTCGCCGTTCCTGCTGCGCGCCGTCATCGACGACGCGCTGCCGCACCGCGACGTGCGCCTGCTCGTCTGGCTGGCCGCCGGCATGGTCGCGGTCGCCGCGATCACGGCCGCGTTCGGCGTCGTCCAGACCTGGATCTCCACGCGTGTCGGCCAGCTGGTCATGCACCGGCTGCGCACCGACGTGTTCGCCCACCTCCAACGCCTCTCGCTGGGGTTCTTCACGCGCACCCGCACCGGCGAGGTGCAGTCGCGCATCACCAACGACATCGGCGGCATGCAGTCCGTGGTCACCTCGACCGCGACCTCGATCGCCGCGAACCTCACCACCGTCGTCGCGAGCGCCGTCGCGATGGTCGCGCTGTCCTGGCAGCTCTCGCTCGTCACGCTGGTCGTGCTGCCGCCGTCGGTACTGCTCTCCCGCCGGGTCGCCCGGGTGCGACGCCGGCTGACGGCCGAGCGCCAGCGCGAGCTCGCCGACCTCAACGTCACCATCGAGGAGGGTCTCTCGATCGACGGCGTCGTGCTGTCGCGCACCCTCGGCACCGGCGACGCCCTCGTCTCGCGGTTCACGAACTCGTCGCTGCGCCTCACCGACCTCGAGCTGCGCAGCCAGCTCGCGGGCCGCTGGTGGATGGCGACGATGAGCATCGTCTTCGCCGCGATCCCCGCCCTGATCTACCTGGGCGCCGGCCTGCCGTGGGCCGCGGGCGCCGGGGCGGGCGGAGCGACGGGGGGATCGGCGCTGACGATCGGGACGCTGGTCGCCTTCACCTCGCTGCAGGCGGGCGTGTTCCGGCCGTTGTCCTCGCTGCTCGACGTCGGGGTGTCGATCTCCGCGTCGCTCGCGCTCTTCGCGCGCATCTTCGAGTACCAGGACACCGCGATCGACGTCGACGAGCCGGCCGACCCCGTGGATCTGCCGGCGCCGCGGGGCGACCTGCGGCTCTCCCACGTCACGTTCGCCTACCCCGGCGCCGACCGGGAGGCGCTCTCCGACGTGGACCTGCACGTCCCCGCGGGCTCGACGCTGGCGATCGTCGGCGAGACCGGCTCGGGCAAGTCGACCCTGGGCGCCCTCGTCGTCCGGCTGCACGACCCCGACGCCGGGCGCATCACCGTGGACGGCGTCGACCTGCGCGACCTGCGCCTGGCCGACCTGGCCCGCGTCGTCGGCGTCGTGAGCCAGGAGACCTACCTGCTGCACGCCTCGGTGCGCGACAACCTGCGCTACGCCAAGCCGGACGCGACCGACTCCGAGATCGAGGCGGCCGCCCGCGGTGCGCAGATCCACCACGTCATCGCCGACCTGCCCGAGGGCTACGACACCGTCGTGGGCCCCCGCGGGCACCGGTTCTCCGGCGGCGAGCGCCAGCGGCTGGCGATCGCGCGCACCCTGCTGCGCGACCCGCGGGTCCTTGTCCTCGACGAGGCCACGAGCGCGCTGGACACCGCGACCGAGCGGGCGGTCCAGGAGGCGTTCGACGCGCTGGCCCACGGCCGCACGACGATCACCATCGCCCACCGGCTCTCCACGGTCCGGGCGGCCGACCGGATCGCGGTGCTGGACCACGGCCGCGTCGTGGAGTCGGGTCCGCACGAGGACCTGGTGTCCGAGGCGGGTCGGTACGCGGCGCTCGCCGCATAGGTGCGCTCTGCGCAGGTGAGCACTTTCCGGGGCTATAACCCCGGAAAGTGCTCACGAGGCCGGAGGCCACCTGGAACGACTACGGTCGGCGCTCATGGCGCCCACGGGGCAGCAGTACGAGATCCGCTCGGGCGGTGCGCACGCCGTCGTGACCGAGCTCGGGGCGGGGCTGCGCGCCTTCGTCGTGGACGGCACCGACCACGTCGAGACCTTCCCCGAGGACGCGTCGCCGCCCATGGGCGCGGGGTGCGTGCTGCTGCCATGGCCGAACCGGACGGCGGGGGCGGCGTTCACCTGGCGCGGCGAGACCCACCATCTCGAGGTCACCGAGCCCGCGCGCGGCCACGCCATCCACGGCCTCGTCCGGCACCGGCCCTGGGCCGTCGTCACCCACGACGACGCCGCGATCACCCTCGCCGTCGACGTGCCGGGCGGCGCCGACCCCGAGGCGCACGGCTGGCCGCAGCCGCTGCACGTCGAGACCACCTACGGCGTCGACGGCGACCGCGGCGCGCTCACCGTCTCGCACTCGGTGACCAACACCGGTGACGGCGACGTCCCGGCCGGGATCGGCACCCACCCCTACCTGCGCGCGGGCGACCACCCCTCCGACGACTGCACGCTCGCCGTCGCGACCGCCACGGTCCTCGACGTCGACGACGCCCTCGTCCCGACCGGCCCGGCCCGCGAGGTGACCCCGGCCGAGTCGCTGCGCGCGGGCCGGCGGGTGGCCGAGCTCGACCTCGACACCTGCTTCGGGGCCAGTGGCGGGGTCGCGGGCGTGCTCGCCGAGCTGCGCGCCCCCGACGGCACCGGCACGCGCCTCTGGGGCGACCGCAACGTCACCTGGGTCCAGGCGTTCACCCCGGCGAGCCCGTTCGGGCGGCCGGGCAAGGCGGTCGCCGTCGAGCCGATGACCTGCCCGCCGGACGCGCTGAACTCCGACACGGACCTGGTGGTGCTCCAGCCCGGGGCGACGTGGACGGTGCGCTGGGGACTGGACGCGCTGTCGTGACGGTGGGAGACGCAGCGGAGCGGAGCTCGACCGGGGCGGGCAGGGTCGTCGTGGGTGGCGAGGCACTCGTCGACCTCGTCCCCGTCGAGCGGCACCCTCTCGCGCCGCTCGCCCCGCGTCTGGGCGGCGGCCCGTACAACGTCGCGATTGGGCTGGGGCGTCTCGGCACGCCCGCGACGATGCTCACGCGGCTCTCCACGGACGCCTTCGGCGACGCGCTGCTCGCGCGGCTGCGGGACTCGCACGTCGACGACGCCATGGTGCAGCGGGGCGAGGAACCCACGACCCTCGCCGTCGTCACCCTCGACGAGACCGGCGCCGCCCGGTACTCCTTCCACGTCGCGGGCGCCGCGGACCGGCTCGTGGCCGACCCGGGTGAGCTGCCCGCGGACACCGCCGCCCTCGCCGTCGGGACCCTGTCGCTGCTCCTCGAGCCGGGGGCGTCGGTCTACGCCGAGCTCGCCCGCCGGTCCGCCGACGACGGCGTGTTCGTCAGCCTCGACCCGAACATCCGCCCCGCCCTCGTGACCGACGCCGAGGCCGTGCGGGCCCGGCTCGACGCGATCGCCGCCCGCGCCGGGCTCGTGAAGCTCTCCGACGAGGACGCCCGCTGGTGGGGTCGCGCGCCGGGTGACCTGCTCGCCGCGGGCGCGGGCGCCGTCGTCGTGACCCGCGGCGCCGAGGGACTCGTCGTGCACACCCGCGACGGCGAGGTCGCGGTCGGCGCGGACACCTCGCGGCCGGTCGTCGACACCATCGGCGCCGGTGACTCGGTGCACTCCGCGCTGCTCGGGCACCTGCAGGCGCACGACCTCCTCGACCGCTCCCGCCTGGCCGTGCTCGGGGCGGACGGCTGGCGCGAGGCCCTGGGGTTCGCGGCCCGCGTGGCGGGCTGGACCTGCTCCCGGGCCGCGGCCGAGCCGCCGACGCGCGCCGAGCTCGACGGCGAGGGCGCGCCCGGTTCCTGAATCGTGACGGGTACCACTCGTACCGGCACCGGCCTCCGTGATGCGGTGATCGCGCGCCGAGCGCTACGGTTCGGCCTGCGTACGACGCCCCACACCCGCGGGAGTTCGCCTCGGGGGGACGCCGCCTGGAGATCCCGCGGTGACCGACCGTCCCGTGGGGTCGGTCGGGCGCGTTCCCCGGCCTCGAGCCCCTCCCGCACGAGACGCGTGAAGAGGGATGCACGAGATGGCCGACGACGGCGAGAAGCGCACCGCCACCCTGACCTATCCGGGCGGGGAGCACACGATGGAGATCGTCGAGGCCACCGAGGGGGCCTCCGGTGTCCAGCTCGGCAAGATGCTCGGCGACACCGGCCTGATCACGCTCGACCCCGGCTTCGTCAACACCGGGTCCTGTCGCTCCGACATCACCTACATCGACGGCGACGCAGGGATCCTGCGCTACCGCGGCTACCCCATCGAGCAGCTGGCGAAGAACTCCACCTTCGTCGAGACGAGCTACCTGCTGATGTACGGCGAGCTACCGAACCAGAAGCAGCTCGAGGACTTCACCGAGCAGATCCAGCGACACACGATGCTGCACGAGGACCTCAAGAAGTTCTTCGACGGCTTCCCCAAGGACGCGCACCCGATGCCGGTGCTCTCCTCCGCGGTGTCGGCGCTGTCGACGTTCTACCAGTCCTCCCTCGACCCGTTCGACGAGCCGAACGTCGATCTCTCGAGCGTGCGCCTGCTGGCCAAGGTCCCCACCATCGCGGCCTACGCCTACAAGAACTCGATCGGCCAGCCGTTCCTCTACCCGGACAACTCGCTGGGCCTGGTGGAGAACTTCCTCCGCCTGACCTTCGGGCTGCCGGCCGAGAGCTACGAGGTCGACCCTGAGATCGCCAAGGCGCTCGACATGCTGTTCATCCTGCACGCCGACCACGAGCAGAACTGCTCGACGTCGACGGTCCGGATGGTGGGTTCCGCCCAGGCCAACCTGTTCGCGTCGATCTCGGCGGGGATCAACGCCCTGTTCGGCCCGCTGCACGGCGGCGCCAACGCGGCCGTCCTCTCGATGCTCGAGAGCATCCGCGACAACCACGGCAACACCGACGACTTCGTCGCGAAGGTCAAGAACAAGGAGCCGGGCGTCCGCCTCATGGGCTTCGGGCACCG
>JAICLN010000199.1 GCA_025925615.1 Actinomycetospora sp.
CCCGCGCGCCGATCGTCTCGAGCTTGCGGGGGGGCTGAGCCCCCCCCCCCGCCCCCGGCGGGGGGCGGAACCGTTTGGGCCCCGCCCGCCGACGTGTGTCTCGACCGCTCCTACCCGGTCGGGCACGACCGAAACGCACTCGGCGTTCGCCATTGCCGATACTGCCGCGGGTCATGAGTCGGAAAAGCATCGTCACCCGGCACGTCGCACCCCGAGACCGCTTCGTTATCTGTTCGAGGCGTTGGTCATCACCACCAGCGTCGACACTCGATCTCCAGGGGGACATCCACGATGGGTACGCACCACGCGCCTCGCCGCCACGACCGACTCGGTGGAGTCGTGGGGCGCGGCGCCCTGACGGCAGCCACCGCCCTCGCGCTCGCCGGTGGTGGGGCGGGCGTCGCCTTCGCCGGCGACGCCCCGACCGACAGCGGTCACGGCACGTCGCAGGCCCAGGACCACGGGCAGGACTGCTCCTGCAGCGAGGGCGGTCACGACGAGCAGGGCCAGGACAAGCACGGCCAGGACAAGCAGGGCCACGGCAAGCACAGTCACGGCAAGCACGGCCACGGGAAGCACGGCGAGCCCGGGCACGGCAAGCCCGGCCACGATGGGGACCAGGGCAAGGACAGCCCCTCGGACACCGACGGTGACTCGGGCCCGGGCGGCAGTGGGAGCACCGTCACCCCGAGCGACGGCGACCCCACCTCCACCGAGGGCGCCGGGTCGTCCGAGGGCACGGGCTCGTCCGAGGGCACGGGCTCGGACGAGGGCACGGGCTCGGACGAGGGTGCCGGCTCGACCGACGGCAACGGTCCGACCGGCGGAACCGGGTCCGACGAGGGCGGCGACCCGGGCGCCGAGGGCTCGGGTACCGGCGACGACGGGCTCGGGAGGGTCGACGGCGACGGCCCGCCGAGTGCCGATGGCGGCCTGACGGACGGCTCGGGCGGCGACCAGGGTTCCGGTGACCAGGGTTCCGGCGACCAGGGTTCCGGCGACCAGGGTTCCGGCGGCACAGCCGAGCAGGCCGCCAACAAGAGCTCGGCGCCGAGCGGCCCGACGAGCGAGCCGATCACGTCGAGCCTCATGAGCTGACGCTCCACCTCATCGGGCACGCGCGAAGACCGGGTCCCTAGGACCCGGTTCTCCCGCACACCGCGGGTTCACCGTCGCCGAGTGGGCCCACTCGGCTCCCGTAGCAGCCGTAAGGGTCCACTCGGCGCAATGGAGGAGCGGGGCGAGCCCGATGATTCACGGACTCGCTAGGCAGATGATCCTGCCGATGGCGTCCTGATCGTCCGGCGCTCTCGACAAGATCATCTGCCTAGCGTCGACGACCCACGGTCGCCTCCCCGGAGCGCCGACGCGGCCCTCACCCGCCGACGCGCTCGTACCGCGCCGGCGGACCCGGCGTCGTCTGCACCCAGACGGACGGGGCCGCGTCACCGACGACGTCCGGCACCGGCGAGGAGAGCAGGATCCCGCGGGCCTCGTCTCCCGGGGCCAGCGACGGCGTCGCGGTGCCCGACGGGGCGGCTCGGCCGTCGAGCACGCACGCGCCCGCCTCGAGGCCGGGGAACACCGGCGAGGGCGGCGCGAGCGGCGACGTCGCCGGGCTGTTGCGGCACAACAACGCCGAGGGACCAGTCAGCACCGACGTCGGTACCGAGCGCAGGCCCACCGCCACGAGCAGGCCCGACGACCCGGACAGCGGGTTCGGCGCCGCCCCCGAGCCGGCGTTGCGGACCACGAGCGACGCCAGCAGCAGGTGGGACCCGCTCGGCGCGGCGCGCGTGCTCGGCGTGAACGCGCCCACGCCGACGTCGTAGGGAACGCCGCCCAGGAGCACCCGTGTGGTCGGCTGGAGGCCCTCGCTCGCGAGCACCGGCGGCGGGGGGCCGCCGACGGCCGCGGAGCCCGAGCCGGAGTCGGACCCGGCGAGGTCGCCGAGCAGGGTCACGGCGAGCACCACGGCGACGACCACGGCGAGTCCGCCCACCACGAGCAGCACCGAGGTCCGGCCCCGTCCGCCCCACGGTCCGTCCGCGGGCCACCACGGCGCCTCGTCCTCCTCGGAGCCGCCCGGCAACCGGCCGGGCGGACTCACGCGCCCACCGGCGCGACGTCGACCACGACCTTCCCCGTCGCGTGACCGTGCTCGACCAGCGCCAGCGCGGCCGCGACATCGTCGAACGGCCGGACGTCGGTCACGTGCGGGTCCAGCACGCCGTCGGCGACCTGCCCCACGAGCTCGGTGAGCACGGCGGTGCTGCGGTCGCGCTCGAGCTGCTGCCCGCCGAGCTCGGTGGACAGGCCGTAATCGGCGACCGAGATCAGCCGGTGCGGGTCGGTCACGAGCCCGGCGACGGTGCGCAGCGGGTCGCCGCCGACCAGGTCGAACACCGCGTCCACCCCGTCGGGGGCGGCCGCGCGGACCCGGTCGACGACGCCGTCTCCGTAGGCCACCGGGGTGGCCCCGAACCGGGACAGCAGCTCGTGCTTGCCCGGGCTCGCCGTCGCCACCACCCGGACCCCGCGTGCCGCGGCGAGCTGCACGAGCACCACCCCGACGCCGCCGCCCGCGCCGTTGACCAGCAATGTCTCGCCGGACCTCAGACCGAGCTGGCGCAGTGCGTCGTGCGCGGTCCCGGCCGCGACGGGCAGGACGCACGCCTTCTCCGGGGACACCGAGGCCGGCCGGTGCGCGGCGAAGCTCGCCGTGACGATCGCCTGCTCGGCCCAGCCCCCGACCATCCCCGGGCACCCGCCGAACACCTCGTCACCGACCGCGAAGCCCTCGACGTCGGGACCCGTGGCGACCACCCGCCCGGCCACCTCCCGGCCCAGCACCGCCGGGGGCGTCGTGCCGTAGGACCCCTCGCGGACCTTCCAGTCGCCGGGGTTCACCCCGGCGGCGTGCACCGCGACCAGCAGCTCGTCCGCGCCCGGCTGCCGCACGTCGACGTCCAGGAACGCCTCGTGCTCCGGCCCGCCGACCGTGGTGAACCCGTACGCGCGCATGCCCGCTCCTCCGTCGTCGTCGTGAACTCCGGCGATCGTCGCAGCTCCCCGCAACCTCAGCCCTCGGCACACCCGGCGTGGGCTCGGTGAGCAGCTCGTGGATGCATCCACTACTTCTCCGGGCAGCGCAGCGCCCTGTCCTGACGTGGCGACGGCCGCGGTCCCCGGTCCTGCTCGGGATCCGGGTCCTCGGGACCCGGTTCTCGGGCAGTGCTGCGGGGCGTCTCAGCGCGCGGCGGACGCGACGCGGATCGGTGCGGTCACGGGATCCTGCGCGGCGTGGCGCCCGGACGACCGGGGCTCCGGGATCGGGGCGACGGCGGCCGGCGGGCCCCAGTGCTGTGGACCCCAGTGCTGGGGAACGACGGCGGGCTGGGGAGGACGCGGCGCCGCGACCAACCCGATCCGCGCGTAGGCCAGGAACAGCAGCGCGCTGACGACGGCCACGAGGACCCACAGCACGTTGACCCCCAGCCGGTCGTTGACGCCGTGCAGGAGAGCGCTGATGGCGAGGCCGATCCCGGCCAGGGCGAGCGCGCGCCCCGGGGTGCGGTACTGCACGGCCAGCCCGACGAAGTAGCCGGCGATCCCGGCCCAGAGCGCGTGCACGACGGGGTCGGTGACGAACCGCCACACGCTGAGGATGGTGGCCCCGACCCCGACCAGGCCCGCCTGGGGCATGTAGTCGGTGACGTACGTGGCCGCCTCGCCCGCCCCGAACACCAACCCGCTGACGGCCCCGAGGAAGAGGACGTCCCGCGGGACGAGCCCGAGGCGCCGGTGCACCAGGGCGAGGACCACGACGGGCAGCAGCTTCGCCAGCTCCTCGGGCACGCCCACCGCGAAGACGCTCGACGCCAGCGAGTCGGTGTTCGCGCCGAGCACCTTCTCGAGCCACACCGCGAGCGGGGCCTCCACGAGCAGCGCGGCCACGACGACCTGCACGAGCAGCCCGCCGCCGACGGCTCGCGGCTTCACGAGCGCGCGGAGCAGGAGGAACCAGGCGGCGGCGAAGTACGCGGCGAACAGCGTCGCGACCCCGGTGAAGTCGGTCGCTTCGGCGAACACGACGAGCGCAGCCGGCGGCACCGCGACCAGCGCGACGAACAGCCACGTCGTCGCCGAGCGCAGCGCCGGGTGGCGCAGCCAGGCGCGGAACGGGAACAGCACCGCGAGGTCGGGCAGGCGCTCGGCCGGGGGAGTGGTCACGCCCGTCCCATCGCGTCGCGGCGGCCGTCGTTAACGCCGGGGCGGGCGATCCGGCGGCAGCCACCTGAATGAGCGACCGGGCCCGGACACTCCGGACACCCCGATCCGTGACGGCAGGCAGCGCCCGACCCCGATCACCAGGCATGCTGCGGGGGGCCGCACGGGTGACGAGGAGGTGGCGCGGCGAATGGCGACGCTCTACCGGAGCATCTGGGCCTCCGACGATCCGGACGCCGTCGACGTCGCCGACCGCGCCGTCGTCGGCTGGGCCGAGGCCGTCGCCGCGCGCGCGCACCGCCCGCTCCCGTCCGGCGACGCCCGTACCCGCGCGAGCGAGCAGTACCGCTACGTGCTGCGCCGCGACGCCCACGTCGACCCCGACGACACGAAGATCGGCAAGGCGGTCCGCCTCGTCTTCATGGAGACCCACCGCGACGGCAGCCGGTGGACGACGACGGTGCGGGCCTGGTCGGGCGGCAGCTGCATCGGCGAGGGCGCCAAGGCGTGGACGTGGATCGACGTCGAGGCCGACGTCCGCGACGTCACCGAGCCCCTCTACGCGAAACCGCCCGCGTTCGTCGCGGACCTGCTGACCACCACGGCGGCCGCGCACGGCGGGGTGTCCCTGCTGCCGCGCACCGCGCGCTACCACGGCGAGGATGGCGCCGAGGACCTCGCCGGCCTGCTCACGCTGCCCGAGCGCGACGTCCCCGTCGTCGTCTTCGGGGGCCTCGGCCCGGAGGTCGACGAGGACGCCGCGCGGGTGTTCGACGCGGCCGTGGCCCGGACGACGCGGGACGTCGCCGGCCTAGCGATGGTCGCCGTCGTCGACGCGGGCGGCCTCGACACGCTCGGTGCCGCCCTCGGCGAGGGTTTCGAGATCCACCGCGGCGCGATGCGGCTCTACCTCCCCGCGCTCGACCCCGCGGGCGACGCCTCGACGCGCCACCTCGAGATCCGGGCCGAGCGCTTCCGGGACCGTCCCGCGCTGGCCGGCCGGATCGCGGTGAACCAGCTCGCGCCCACGTCGAGCGTGCGCCGGGCCCCGGACAGCTGGGACCGCGCGGCCGAGCGGCTCGACGAGGCCACCCCCGGCGGCATGGTCGAGAAGGTCGCGCGGGAGTCGGCCCGCGTGACGGACCTCGAGTCCGAGCTCGCCGGGGAGCGCCGCGTCGCCGAGGAGGTGCTCGAGGAGTTCGGCGACCTCCAGCACGAGGTCACCGACCTGCGCGACCGCCTCGCCGCCGCCACGGCGGAGCTCGCCCGCCTGCAGGGTGAGCAGTCCGGGTCCGGGCTCGAGGACATCGACCGCGCCCCGTCGCACGCCCGCGACTGCAGCGACGCGGCCGCGCTCGCCCGCAAGCACCTGGGCAGCTACCTGGAGTTCCCGACGACGGCCGGGGTCGAGCTGGAGCTGCTCGACCGGCAGGCCGCCGGGCCGGCCTGGGGCGAGCAGTCCTGGCGCGCGTTCCGGGCGCTGGCCCACTACTCGCGCGCCCGGTCCCGCGACGGCTACGACGGCGACTTCTTCCAGTGGTGCTGGAACTCCCGGCACCCGATGGCGTGGCCGGCGAGCCCCCGCAAGCTCGCCATGCGCGAGTCGAAGACGGTGATGGAGCGCTGGCCCGAGTCGCGGACATTCCCGGTGGACGGGGTGGAGCAGGCGGTGCAGTCACACATCAAGATCTCGTCGGCGGGCCTGGCGCCGCGGATCTACTTCGCGTGGGTCGAGCGCACCTCGACGGTGCACGTGGCGTACTTCGGCCGGCACCTGCGCAACACGAGGACGTGAGCGATGACCGAGGTGCTGAACGCGGTCGCGGGGCTCATCGGTTCGCTGGCGTGGCCCCTGCTCGTCCTGGTGCTCGTCCTGCTCTTCCGGAAGCCGCTCGGCGCCCTCATCGGGAACCTCTCGACGCTGTCGGTCAAGGCGGGCGGGGTGGAGGCGGCCCTCTCGACCCAGAAGAACGTGGAGAGCGCCCTGACGGCGGCGGCCGGCAACCGGAACGAGTCGGCGTCGGCCAACGTGCCCGCGGTCCTCACCGGAGCGCAGGCCACCGCCCGCCGTGCCGTGCAGCTCCTCGACGTCCACGGCGGGCCGCTGCTGCGTCGGGGTCTTCGAAGCGCCGCGGCGGTTTCGGGGAGACCGACGATCCCAACCAGCTGATCGAGCTGGTGGTGAAGGCGCTCAACCGGTAGTGCTCACCCGGGTCTCGACGGCGACCCCTCGCACACGGTGGGATTCAGCCGGGAGGAGCTGACGACGACGGGGCCCAGCTCACCTCGGGGCACCGAGTCCGACGAGAGGAAGCCGCGGATGAGCGCGTGGCCGTTGTGGTGCAGCGGCCTGCTGCTGATCGTCGGGGTCCCGGCGGTGGCGGTCGGGGTGCAGTCGGCGCTGCGGCCCCGCTGGTCGGTGCTGCGCGAGGGTGACCACAACGAGGTCGCGGGCTTCCTCATCGCGATCGTCGGGGTGATCTACGCGGTGCTGCTCGCGTTCGTCGTGATCGTCAGCTGGGAGCAGTTCAGCCGCGCCGGTGACACCGTCGGCATGGAGGCCAGCGCCCTGCGGACCATCGACCGCACCGCGGCGGCGTTCCCGCCGGACTCCCGGGCCCGGGTCCGCGCCGACATCGTGGCCTACGCGCGCGCCGTCGTCGACGTCGAGTGGTCCGCGATGGCCCACGACCAGCCCGGCTCGCCCCCGGTAGGCGCGGCCCTGGACCGGCTCTCCACGGACCTCGAGGCCCTGCCGGCCGACACCCCGTCGCGCGCGCAGTTCGTCGGCGCCGAGGCCGAGCGCTTCAACGACCTCGTGACCGCGCGGTCCTCCCGGCTCGACTTCGTCGAGCAGGGTCTGCCGGGCGTGCTGTGGGCGGCGCTCGTGGTGGGGGCGGTCGTCACGATCGGCTTCTCCATGATCTTCGCGCTGAGAAGCCGGCTCCTGCAGACGTTCATGACGGCGAGCATCGCCGTGCTGATCGGCATCCTGCTGTTCGTGGCCGTGTCGATCGACCACCCGTTCGTCGGCGACGTCGCCGTGACGCCGGGCTCGCTCGAGCGGGTCCTCGCCGATCTCCCGAGCCCGCCCGGCTGACCCGTCCGCCGCCCCGCTACCTTCCGGCCTCGATCAATCGGTGAGTGCCCGAGGAGGCCGTGGTGGACGCCGTCGACTGGAGCACGGAGTGGCTCACCAGCCTGCTGTGGATCCTCGGGGTCTTCGTGGCGTCGCTGATCGTCCTCGGCCTCGTCGCCGTGCTCCTCGTGCGTCTCACGAGGTGGGGGCGACAGTTCTGGCGGCTCGCCGGTCCGTACGTGCGGCCGAACAGGGGGGCGCGCGCGACGTGGCGACCGACCCTGTTCGTCCTCCTGTTGTTGCTGCTCGTCGTGCTGTCGGTCCGGCTGAACCTGCTGCTGTCCTACAACACGAACGACCTCTACACCGCGCTGCAGAACCTCGACGCCGCGGCCTTCTGGCGGGCCATCGGCATCTTCGCGGTGCTCGCCGCGCTCTACGTCGCCCAGTCGCTCGTCACGTACTTCGTCGGCCAATCATTCCTGATCCGCCTCTGGGAGACCCTCAACGACCGGTTCCTCGGCGACTGGCTCGGTGACCGCGTCTATCACCGCTCCC
>JAICLN010000248.1 GCA_025925615.1 Actinomycetospora sp.
GGCCCTGCGCCGCGAGATGCGCGTCGCGGCGGGCGGCGGCCCGGGCGAGCAGTTCCTCGAGCCCGGGCCCGCGGGCGGCGAGCAGGGCGACGACGTCCTCGACACCCGCGCCGGAGAGGTCGTCCGCCCCGGTCCGGGCGCCGACCAGGTGATCAGCCACGGCCCGAACGTACGCCCGGGTCGGCGGGCACGGCCACGTCCGCGATGTCCTCCCGGGCTGCGGCCCGCGGGAGCCGCACCGTCGCCGTCGTGCCCTCGCCGGGGGCGCTCTCGACGGTCACCGTGCCCGCCATCGCCTCGACCAGCCCGCGGACCAGCGCGAGCCCGAGGCCCGTACCGCCGGCGTCGTCGGCCGCGGCGCCGTCGAGCTGTGCGAAGGGCTCGAACAGCCGGTGCACCAGCGCCGGCGGGATGCCAGGCCCGCCGTCGGAGACCGCCAGCACGACGCCGTCCGCGACCCGGGCCTCGACGCGCACCCAGCCGTCGACGTGGTTGTGGCGCATCCCGTTGGTGACGAGGTTGATCAGTACCTGGCGGACCCGGCGGGGATCGGCGCACGCGGTGGGCCCACCCGCCGTCGGGAGGTCGGTGCCCATCCGGATACCCCGGCGGGCCGCGACCGGCTCGAGCAGCTCGAGCACCTCGTGCACCAGCGCCGCCAGGTCGACCGTCCCGGGCGCGAGCGGCAGCGCCCGCGCCTCGAGCCGGGCGAGGTCGAGGACGTCGCCGACGAGGTCGAGCACGTGGCGGGCGGCGGCGTCGATGTGTCCGAGCGCCGCCTCGCGCCGGGTGGGCGGCAGGTCGAGGGTGCCGAGCAGCTCCGAGAACCCGATGATCGCCTGCAGCGGCGTCCGCAGCTCGTGGCTCAGCGTGGAGAGCATCTCCGACTTGGCCCGGCTCGCGTCCTCGGCGACGCGGGCGGCGAGCTCGGCCTCCCGGCGCGCGGCCCGGTCGCGCTGGGCCGCCTGGCGGGCGGTGACGTCGACGACGTTGAGGCTGACGTACCGGCTGCTCCCGGCCCCGACGACGGAGGCGGTGAGCGCGGCCTGCACGGTCCGCCCGTCGCCGCGGACCAGGCACGCCTCGAGCGGCTCGCTGGGGGCCGTACCCGCCGCGAGCCCGCGCAGCAGCAGGCGGGCGCCCGCCCGGTCCTCCGGGCGCAGCACCGCCGCGAGGTCGCCGGCGAGCAGCTCCGTCGCGGGGTGGCCGACCATCGCGGCCAGCGCGTCGTTGACCTTGAGGAACCGCCCGCCGAGGTCGGTCAGCGCCATCCCGACGGCGTTGTCCTCGAAGGCCCGCCGGAACCGCTCCTCGCTCTCGGCGAGCGCGCCGTAGAGGCGGTCGTGCTCCAGGGCCACCGCGGCCAGGTCGGTGAAGCGGGCGACGAGGCGGCGTTCGCGCTCGTCGGGGCGGTGGGGGCGCGCGTGGTAGACCGCGAACGTGCCGAGCACGCCGTCGTGCCCGCGGATCGGGCTCGACCAGCACGACCCGAGCCCGTGCGGGAGCGCGACCGCCCGGTAGCGGTCCCACCGGGCGTCGTGGGCGATGTCCTCGGCGACCACGGCCTCGTCGCGGTAGGCGGCCGTGCCGCACGACCCGGCGTCGTCGCCGATCCGCAGCCCGTCGATCGCGGCGGAGTACGCGGCGGGCAGCGAGGGCGCGGCGCCGTGGTGCAGCGTCCCCCGGGCCGGGTCGAGGACGAGCACCGAGCAGCGGCTGCCCGGGATCAGTTCCTCGAGCGCGAGCGTGACGGCCCCGAGCACCTCGCTGCGGTCGGCCCCGCCGGCCAGCAGCTCCAGCACCCGGTGCTGGCGGTCGAGCAGGCCCGCGGTGTCGGTCGGGTCGAGCGCCGCGCGCTCCCCCTGAGGGGTCGAGCTCCGCTGCGCTGCGTCTCCCTGCCGCGCCCCGGCCGTCACGGGTCGAGCTGGTAGCCCACCCCGCGCACCGTACGGATGCGCGGCCGGGCCGCCGGGTCGAGGCCGAGCTTGGCGCGCAGCCGGTGGACGTGCTCGGTGACCGTCGCCTCGCCCTGCCACCCCTCGCTGCGCCATACCTGCGCGAGCAGCTGGGCGCGGCTGAAGACCTGGCGCGGGTGGGCGACGAGGAAGGCGAGCAGGTCGAACTCCCGGGCGGTGAGCTCGACGGGGTCGCCGTCGACGGTGACCTCCCGCGCCGCCGCGTCGAGCGCCAGGGGCCCGCAGATCACCGGCGGCCCGGTCGCCGCCGCCGGCCGCGCGCGGCGCAGGACGGAGCGGACCCGCGCGGCCAGCTCCCCGGGGGAGAACGGCTTGACGAGGTAGTCGTCGGCGCCGAGGTCGAGCCCGACGATGCGATCGGTCTCGCCGCTGCGTCCCGACAGCACGATCACCGGGAGCGCCTCGGTGGCCGGGGCGCCCCGGACCCGGCGCAGCACGTCGAGGCCCCCGACGCCGGGCATGGTGAGGTCGAGCACGACGAGGTCCGGCGGGTCGGCATCGATCGCCGTGAGCGCCTCGTTGCCGTCGCCGGCCTGGGCGACCGTGAACCCGTCGGACTCCAGCTGCCACGACGCGAGCGTGCGCACGGCCTCGTCGTCGTCGACGACGAGCACGAGCGGCGTGCTCGGGTCCACGTCGACCCCCTCCCCGATCACCTCGCGCGAATGGTGCCCAGGTCGTGCCGGGCCCACAAGCCCACCCCACCGTCGACGCGATCCGTTGTGACGGCGTTGAGGAAACGTTGTCCGCGTTGTGAGGCGCATCACCCAAGGTGGTCGGGTGCTCGCAGCGACGCCCGCCCGTGCGCAGGACCCGTGTGTCCTCGTCCGGCTCTGGGAGGCTGCGGCGACCGGCGGAGCCCGTTGCGCCGCTCCGCCCCCAGCACCGACCACGACCTCACGGTCAGGAGGCCCTACATGAAGCTCGCCCTCTACCTGCCGAACTTCCGGACCGAGATCACCGTCAAGGAGCTCGAGGACCTCACCGATCTCGCCGAGGAGCTCGACTTCGACTCGGTGTGGACGCTCGACCGCATCGTCGTCCCGGAGGCCTCCGACCGGGAGCAGCTCCAGTACTCGTTCGGGATGATGGACGGGCTCCCCAACGCCCTCCCCGTCGCCTCCACGGGCAACTGGCTCCAGGGCTTCCCGCTCATCCCGTGGCTCGCGGCGAAGACGTCGAAGGTGCGCATCGGGATGAGCATCATCGACACCCCGTTCCGGTCGCCGGGCGTCCTCGCGGCGGAGCTCGCCACGATCGACCACCTGTCGAACGGGCGGCTCAACGTCGGTCTCGGCTCCGGTTGGATGCCGGAGGAGTTCGCGGCAGCCAGCGCCTCGCACATCTTCCCGAAGCGCCACAAGCACGTCCGCGAGTCGATCGAGATCATGCAGGGCGTGTGGGCGAACGAGCACTTCGAGTTCCACGGCGAGTTCGCCGACTTCGACCCGTGCGGGTTCGGCGCGAAGCCGCTCCAGCAGCCCCGGCCGCCGATCTTCATGAGCGGCCTCAAGGACCCGCTGCGCTCGGCCCGGCGCATCACGAAGTACGACCTCGACGGCTGGATCGGCATCCAGGACTCGCCCGAGGGTCTCTCGAAGTGGCTCACGGCCATCGACCAGCAGTTCGAGGAGATCGGCAGCCCGAAGCGGTCGAAGGACCTCGAGATCTGCAGCATGATCTGGACGGTCATCACCGACGAGGAGGTCGACCAGACCGTCAACGGCGTCGCGTCCAACCTGCTGGTGGGCACCGCCGGGCAGCTCACCGACCGGCTCAAGGCCTACAAGGAGGCCGGCATGACGATGCCCCTCATCTGGCCGCCGTTCACCGACGTGCCGACGTCGAAGACGATGGACGACCTCAAGCGGATCAAGGAGGAGATCATGCCGAAGGTCGAAGCGTCCTGATCCTCCGCCGACCGCACCCGGGCGGGCTGCCGCGTCTGCTGGCAGCCTGCCCGGATGGTCCGGCTCCCCGACGTGCGCGGCCGGGCGCTCGCGGCGCTGTGCATCACCGAGATCGTGAGCTGGGGGACCCTCTACTACGCCTTCCCCGTCCTGCTCGGTCCCATCAGCGCGGACACCGGCTGGTCCACGACGGCGACCGTGAGCGCCTTCTCGACGGGCGCCGTCGTCTCCGCGGGGAGCGGGATCGTCGTCGGACGGCTGATCGACGCCTACGGGCCGCGCCGGGTGATGACGACCGGATCGGCCGTCGGGGTGGCCGCGCTGCTCGCGGTGGCCGCGGCGCCGTCGCTGCCGTGGTTCTACCTCGCGTGGGCGCTCGCCGGGGTGGGGCAGGCCGCGACGTTCTACCCGCCGGCGTTCGCGGCGATCACCGGCTGGTACGGCGAGGAGCGACTGCGTCCGCTGACGGCGGTGACGCTGATCGCGGGGTTCGCGTCGACGGTGTTCGCGCCGGTCACGGCCGCCCTGGTCTCGCACCTGACGTGGCGGGGCAGCTACGTCGTCCTCGCCGTGGTCCTGGGCGTGGTGACGGTGCCGTTGCACCTGTTCCTGCTGACCCCGCCGTGGTCGCGGCCGTCGGGCTCCTCCGGTTCCGGGCCGGACGAGGCCGGGCGGGCCCGGTCGGTGGTGCGCTCGGCGCGGTTCGTGTTCCTCGCCGTGGTCATGACGGCGTCCGGGTTCGCCCTCTACGCGGCGACAATCAACCTCGTGCCGCTGCTCGTGGACCGCGGTGCGTCGCTCTCGACGGCGGCGCTCGGGCTCGGCCTGATCGGAGTCGGTCAGGTGGCGGGCCGGCTGGTGTTCGCGCGGCTGTCCCGGATGACCTCGCCCGGGGGGCGGGTGACCGTGGTGGTGGTCGTCGGCGGGGTGTGCGTGATCGCCCTCGGGCTGCTGCCGGGGCCGGTGGGGCTGCTCGTGGCGGTGGCGATCGCGGCGGGTGCGGCCCGGGGTCTGCACACGCTGCTCCAGGCGTCGGCGGTGTCCGACCGGTGGGGGCTCGGGTCGTTCGGGCGGATCAACGGGGTGTTCTCGGCCCCGCTGACGGTGGCCGTGGCGCTCGCCCCGGCGGGTGGGGTGGTGCTGGCGGGCCTGGTGGGCGGGTTCGGGACCGCGTTCGTGGTGCTCGGGGCGGTCGCGGTGGTGGCCGGGGTGGTGGCGGTGCGGCTGTAAGCCTCTGGCCCCGCCGAGTGGACTCCCGCGGTTGCCGCGGGAGCCGTGCAGGTCCACTCGGCGACGAGATGGATCCGTATCGGGCCGGGCGACGTCGACAGGACATGGAGACCTTCGACATCACCCGGCCCTTCCGCGGTTCCGATGCGGTCGCGGCGGGCCGGCTCACCCGCGGTGCGCTGCGCGGACCACGGTTCCGTCGCCTCGGCGCCGACACCTACGTCTCGGCCGCGGTCCCCGACGATCCCCGCCTCTCCGTCCACGCCGCCTGCGTACGGGCCGGGGCCGACGCCGTGGTCGTCGGCTGGTCAGCGTGTTTGTGGTGGAAGTGCGACATCGTGCCCTGGCCACCGCCGCCGGTGGAGCTGGCTGCGCCGGACCAGCGCCTGAGGTCCGCGCCCGGCCTCTGGGTGTGCCGGTCGCGGATCCGGGACGACGACGTCGTCGTGGAGGACGGCGTGCGGGTCACGACCACCCTGCGGACCGCCTACGACCTCGTCGCCCGCAGCGACCTCGACACCGGCATCGTGGCGGCCGACGGGCTCGGCCACCTCGGGAAGTTCTCGGCAGCCGACCTCCTCGCGCTCGCCGAGGTCCTGGGGCCTCGCCGGGGGTGCCGGAAGGTCGCCGCGGTCGCCCGGCTCATGGACCCGAAGGCGGAGTCGCCCCAGGAGACGAGGGTGCGGTTGCGGCTCCTGCGCGCCGGGCTCCCGCAGCCCGTGACCCAGTTCGAGGTCTACGCCGGGCATCGCGAGGTTGCCCGCGTCGACTTCGCGTGGCCGGAGCACGAGCTCGCGCTCGAGTACGACGGCCAGGACCACACCCTGGAGGACCGGCGGGGCATTGACATCGACCGGATCGACGAACTCCGGCGGCTCGGCTGGACGGTGATCGTGGTGACGAACCGGCAGTACCGCCGGCCCGGGTGGATCGAGGCACGGGTGCGCGAGGAGCTCGGCGTCTGAGCCGCCCCGACCCGACCCCTTCGAGTGGACCCTCACGGCTGCTCCCGCGACCGTCCCGGTCCACTCGACGACTCAGTGCAGCGCGGTCGCCGCCTCGCGCAGCTCGCCGAGGACCTGGCGGGCCAGCACCGGATAGCCGACCCCGTCCGGCTCGTCGGTCCAGCGGGCGAAGGCGCGGTGGAAGGCCTCGACGCCGAGCGCGGCGGCGAGCCACGCGGTGGTGTCGGGGACCCCGCGGTCGCGCAACGCCCCGGACAGCGCGACGACGAGACCGACCCGCTTGAACGCGTCGCGCTCGCGCAGCTCGTCGTGGGAGGCCACGACCGCGCGGAGCCGGGTCCCGAACTCGCGCTGCTCCGGGGTGAAGGAGGCGGTCGCC